>NZ_JMFY01000011.1:0-54469 GCF_000765165.1 Clostridium sp. HMP27
TACCATCATAAATGGTGTTTGAAGAGTTGTATCCAAATTTAATTTAAGAATTCCGTTTACTCTTAGTAAAGTGTTTACAAGTGCGAATAAAATACCGCCTACAACAGGTCCAGGTATACAAAACTTTTGAAGAGCTGGGAATTTACCTTTTATCCATTCTCCAAGGTAGTACATTACCACTGCTAAAGCTGTGGTTTGCATCATGTCTAATTTAAATTCCATAATAAGTCCACCTTCCTTTAATATAAGTTAAATAATAAAAATAAGTTTAATAGCTTGTACTGAAAACGTTAATCATCAGTACAATTATTATTATACATAAAATAATAAAAAAAGCAATCGAAAAAATGAAAAAAATGAATTTTTATTTTAAAATATTTCATTTATCAGTCAAGAATGAATAATATAACATTGAATTTATAATAATACAAAAAGTTATTGAAAAATTAATAATTATATTATACTAGTTTCAAAAAAACATATAAAATTTGGCTATATTGCACGAAATAGGTCAAATAAATATAATTGTATTAATTAAGATTATGATTGTTATTATTAGGGAATGAGTGTCTTGTAATACTGATATAGTCTTTATAAGGAGCTTAAGACTTTTAAATAAACAAACTCATTGAAGAAGAGTTAAAAAATATATAAAAAATATGTATATGTATTTATATATTTTTTAAAAACTAATAACAATGTAAACAAACTGTAAATTTAAGTAGAATGAAATTGAACAAATTCCATATTATTACTGAAAATTTAATCTGATAATATTTGCACGAAAAAGAATATATGAAATGTTTATATTGTCGAAATTCAAAAAAATATAAAAAATGCCAGTATATAAATATACTGGCATAAGGAATGGACTTGTTATATCTATTATATATATGATTATTTAGCAAATAAATTAGCAAAGGTAGTTATTATTATTGCATTAGTAAAGTCTATTAGGAATGCACCAACTATAGGTAATACGAAGAATGCTCTTGGTGCAGCTCCGAATCTTTCTACAACAGATCTCATGTTAGCCATAGCGTTTGGAGTAGCTCCCATACCAAATCCGCAGTGTCCAGCAGACATTACAGCTGAATCGAAGTCTTTACCCATTATATTAAATGTTACATAATAAGCAAATAACCACATAACAACAACTTGAGCTAATAATATTATAAGCATTGGACCTGCAACTGCTGCAAGTTCCCAAAGTTTTAATGAAATTAATGCCATAGATAAGAAGATGTTAAGTCCTATTGATCCTATGATTTCAGTACACTTTTGATTTACATGCCACTTTCCAGTGGATTCGCCAACATTTAGTATAATAGCGGCTATAATCATTGCACTAACGTAAGCTGGAAGGGTAATTCCTGCTTTTTTGAATAGGTTTCCAAGTACTGCACCAATTCCAAGAGCTATTAAAAGTAAGGCGAAGCTTCTGAAAAACTCTTCATATGATACAGCCTCTTCAGCTGCAGCGCTAACTTCTTCTTGAGAAACATATAATTCAGGATGAGATTTAAGATTCCTTGTTTCTATTAATCTTCTTCCAAGAGGACCTCCCATTAATGAACCGGATACAAGACCGAAAGTTGCAGCTGCCATAGCAAAGGTTGTAGCACCTGCAAGTCCCATTTGTTCAAATACTGGACCGAAGGCACCACCGGTACCATGACCACCAGTCATTGTAACAGAACCGCATATAAGTCCAAGTAGAGGATTTTGACCTAATGCTTTAGCAATGACTACACCAATTCCATCCTGGATTACACAAAGAATGGATGCTACTAGCCAGAATATAGCAACTTGTAGTCCACCTTTCTTAACAAGTTGTAGGCTTGCTGTAAATCCTATAGATGTGAAGAAAACCATCATAAATGGACTTTGTAATGTAGTGTCTAAAGTTAGTTTTAAAGCACCACTTTGTCTTAAGAAAAGGTTTACGATTGAGAAAATAAGTCCGCCAACAACAGGGTCTGGAATACAAAATTTGTAGAGTAATTTCCATTTTGATTTTACCCAACCGCCGAAGTAGTAAATTACTACGGCTAATGCAGTCGTTTGCATCATGTCCAATTTAATTTCCATAAAAATTCCCCCTTATTTAGATAAATATAATTCCAGGAAATATCAATTTAATCTTAATATTTCCTATATGTACATTATATACCTTGCCAAAATAAAGTCAAATTCATAAATCTGACAAATGAAGTGATTATTTTCTTAAATTTCAAATGTGTTTAAAAAATGTATAATAAGAGCTAAATATTTATAATTATAAATTAAGTTCTAAATGATTGTTTATAATAATTTAAAAATGACAAAAAATAGCAATGATAAAAACCGCCTTTTTGAAAAATAAGGCGGTTTTTATCATACGATTTTTTACTTGATTTCAGTTATGACTTTTTTTCCTATATTGTTGTTAACAATATCCGTAAATGCTGGTCTTTTAGGGATTAAATCTGCTTTATAGGATTGTATTACATCCATTAATTTAGTCATTGATTCTTCCTTTAATATAGGATCTTCTGCAAAAGCATTTATGCCTTTATAATTTTTTACAACAGATATTATTACATCTTTATCTGTTCCGGGGAAGAAGGAAATTATAGTGTCAGCTACCTTTTCGTCACTATTATTTTTAACCCATAATTGTCCTTTGTACAAAGCCCTTGTGAAACTTTCTATAAGAGCTTCATTCTTTTGTATGAATGATTTAGTTGCAAAAAACGCAGTATAACCCATATCACCAACAGATTCTCCTATGGAAGCTACTATTTTACCTGAGTTGTCTTTTTCAAGCATTGTAGCTGTTGGTTCAAATAAAGCAACATAATCTCCAGTGCCGGCTTTAAAAGCTCCGGAAGTAGCAGTGAAGGCTAAATTAGTAATAAGTTTAACATCTTTAGCTGGATCTAACCCATGCTCCTTAAGGGCATATTCTAATGCCATTTCAGGAACTCCACCAGGTCTTCCGCCAATGATAGTTTTGCCTTTTAAGGATTCCCACTTAAAGTTTTCTTCTTTAGTTCTACCTACAAGGAAGGAACCATCCTTACGAGTTAAGTTAGCAAATATAACTGGAAAGTCTTCTCTGTTCTGATTGTAAATGTAGATAACCTGCTCAGGGCCGCAAAAACCTATATCAGCACTTCCGCTCAATACCTGCTGCATAGTTTTATCTGCACCTTGGCCTGTTGTAAGATTGATTTCTATGCCTTCTTCTTTAAAGAAACCATTATTTACGGCTGCGTAGAAAGGAGCATAGAATACTGAACGTACAACTTCATTAACATTTACTTTTACTATTTTCTTTTCTTCTGGTTTAGTTTTTCCACTGCAGGATACTAGAGTTGCTAGCAAGGTTACAATCATAATTACATAGGAAATGAGTTTAAGTTTTTTATGTTTCATAAAAACCTCCGATTAAACTTTTTTATATTCTTATAATATGTAAGATATGGTTAAGTGTGATAATATAGAAAATAACAAATAATAAGCAATAATTTGGAAACTTAAAAATTTATAAATTCATCTATAATTAATACTAAGTGCTTATTTATAAAGGGGAGGGAGATGACTTTGTACAGAAGTAATAAAAAAACAATAGTATTTGTATTAACTGTATTAATAGTAGGTTTGACAATATTTTATATCTATAAAAATAAAACCGATATAAAACAGCCACAAAATGTTGTGATAGAAGTTGCAGGTGATATAAATTTTCCACCATTTGAGTACCTAGATGAAAATCATATATATGTAGGGTTTAATGTGGATTTAATAAGAGCTGTAGCACTACGAAGCGGAATAGAAATTAAGTTTAATCCTATGAAATGGGAAGATGCTTGTGAAAAGCTTAAGAGGGGCGAAGTAGATATAATAGAAGGTATGAAACGAACAAGCGAAAGGGATAAACTATATGATTTTTCTGAAGAGATACTTACCAATTCTCAAAGTATTTTTGTTTTAGCTGATAATAATTACTTGAATAAATATGAAGATTTGACTCGAAGTACAGTAGCTATACAAAAGGGAGATGTTGCAATTAATAATTTACGGAGTATGGAAAGGGTAAATATAATATTTACAAAGGACCAAGAAGATGCTTTTAAAAAGCTTCTAAATAAAGAAGTAGATGCGTTTATAGGCAATACCTTAACAGGAGTGTACTATGCAAATAAATTAAGTATTAATAATAAAATAAAAATTGTAGATGCCCCTTTAAACCCTACATCATATAGTATTGCGGTAAAAAAAGGGGATAAAGCAACTTTAGAACTTTTAAATAAGGGTATAAAAGAAATAAAAGAAAATGGCACTTACGATATGATTTATAGAAAATGGTTTGGACAATCCTTTAAATACGCCAATTGGTATGTAAGGAATACGCTGAAATATTCATTAATAGCTATGTGCATTTTTTTTGTAATACTTTTTTTCCTTTATATGTGGAACGACAAGCTTAAAGAAGAAGTAGAAAAGAAAACTAAAAGTTTAGAAATGGCTAATGAATCCTTAAGAAAAAAAGATAGAATGGAATCTCTCGGGATCTTAATGGCAGGTATTGCTCATGAAATAAGAAATCCTTTAACTTCTATTAAAACTTATGCAGAATTGCTCCCTAAAAAATATGACAATCCAAAATTTAGAGAAATGATAAGTAAAGATATACCTTATGAAATAGAACGACTTAATAGTTTAATAAATGAGCTTTTAGAGTATTCTAAACCTAAAAAGGCTTTTAAAGAAAATGTAAATATATATGAAATCATAGAAAAGATACTAGCGCTGATAGGTAATAAGATACAAAAAGAAAGTGTGAAAATAAATATAGATATACCTAAAGATGTATTTGTGTACGCAGATAAGAACCATCTTAAGCAAATAATTATAAACTTAATATTAAATGGAATAGAGGCAATTAATAAAGAAGAAAAATCAATAAATATAAGTTCTATGGAAAGCTTGGGGAAGACTTATTTGATGATAGAAGATAATGGTTGTGGTATGGATAAAGAAGAGTTAAATAAAATATATGATCCATTTTATACTACAAAGGCATCAGGAACAGGATTAGGGCTTTTTGTATGCTATCAGCTTATGGAGGAAAATAACGGGAAAATACATGTATCAAGTTCAAAAGATGAAGGAACTTCATTTATATTAGAATTTAAAAGCTTAGGAGATGATAAAAATGTTTAAAGTACTGGTTATTGATGATGAAAGTTCTATATGTACAGCATTAAGTTTTGCATTAGAAGATAATTATGAGGTTTTTACAGCAAAAGATGAAAAAACTACGTTGACTATCATAAATGAAGTTGACATAAATATTATACTTTTAGATTTAAGACTAGGGGATGAAAATGGAATAGAGGTGTTGAAGAAAATAAAATGTGCAAATAAAGAAATAATGGTCATTATGATGACTGCATTTGGAACTATAGAATCCTCTGTAGAAGCTATAAAAAATGGAGCGTTTTATTATATTACAAAACCTATTAATATGGAAGAGCTTGATCTTCTTATGAAAAAGGCTGAGGAATACATAGGATTAAATAGTAAAATAAAGTACTTAAGTGATAAGATAGATAAAAATTATAACATAATAGGAAGCTCTTCTAAAATGAAGGAGGTTTTCAATCTAATAGATAGAGTTAAAGACGTAAATATAAATGTATTCATAACAGGAGAAAGTGGCACTGGAAAAGAACTTGTTGCAAGGGCAGTTCATTTTAATGGAAAAAGAAAGGACAAACCTTTCAATGTAATAAACTGCTCGGCAATACCAGATAATCTTTTAGAAAGTGAGCTCTTTGGGTATAAAAAGGGTGCTTTCACAGGTGCTGCAGAAGATAGAAAAGGAATAATAGAACTTTCAAGTGAAGGGACATTATTTCTAGATGAAATAGGCGATATGGATATAAATTTGCAAACTAAGCTTTTAAGAGTAATTCAAGATAAAGAAATAAGACCTGTTGGTTCTAATAAAATTATAAAAGTAGACGTTAGATTTATATCTGCTACAAATAAGAACTTAAAGGAAGAGGTTAAAAGGGGTAACTTTAGACAAGATTTGTTTTATAGACTAAATGTAATAAATATACAAATTCCTCCGTTAAGAGAAAGAATGGAAGATATACCTGAAATCATAGAATATTTTATAAAAAAATATAGTAATCAGTTTGAAAAGAGAATTAAAGGAATAACAGCAGGAGCACTACAAGCTTTAGAAGGGTATAAATTTAATGGGAATGTACGTGAGCTTCAAAATATTCTAGAAAGAGCTGTGGTGCTAACAAGAAACGAGTATATAGATAAAGAAGATTTACCTCCTGAAATTTTTGAAAGAGAAAATATACTCCTATTAAAAGATCATCTCATACCAATTTATGTAGGGGAGGATATGAAGACTATAGAAAAAAAGGTTATAGAATATAACTTAAAAAAATTTAAACAAAACAGAAAAAATACTGCTGAAGCCTTGGGGATCAGCGAAAGAAACTTAAGGTATAAGATTAAGGAATACGAGTTATTATAAGCGCTAGTTACTAAAAAATATTCTACGTTTTTACCGTCTACAAACGGAACCGTCAAAAAAGTCGAATTTCAAGTTAGAAATTTCTGAATTTATAAAATACATAGACGTTTTAACGACGAAGCTGATATATAATAAGAGTGTAATATAAATACGCAATATAAATATTTAACATATAGGGGGATTTAAAAATGATAGGAAATTTTGATATTTCAGAAGCTATGGAAATTAAACTTGATGATTATTTACCAGAAATGCCTAAGTTTGTTCAAGGAATAAGAAGAGCTCCAAATAGAGGTTTTCACCTTACACAGGCACAAACAGAGGTAGCACTTAAAAATGCACTTCGTTATATACCAGAAAAGTATCATGCAGAGTTGATTCCAGAATTTTTAGAAGAGCTTACTACAAAAGGAAGAATTTATGGATATAGATTCCGTCCAGAAGGAAGACTTTACGGAAAACCAATTGATGAATATAAAGGAAATTGTATAGAAGGTAAAGCTTTTCAGGTGATGATAGACAACAATTTAGATTTTGATATTGCACTTTATCCTTATGAATTAGTTACATACGGAGAAACAGGTAGCGTATGTCAAAACTGGATGCAGTACAGATTAATTAAAAAATACTTAGAAGTGATGACACAAGATCAAACTTTAGTTCTAGAATCAGGACATCCTCTAGGATTATTTAAATCTAAGCCAGATGCACCAAGAGTAATAATTACAAATGCACTTATGATAGGTATGTTTGACAACTTAAAGGATTGGGAAATCGCTGAAGAAATGGGAGTTGCAAACTATGGACAAATGACAGCAGGTGGATGGATGTATATAGGACCACAGGGTATTGTTCATGGAACATTTAACACTATATTAAATGCAGGAAGAACAAAACTTGGAATTCCAAATGATGGAGATTTAAGAGGAAGAATATTTGTAACTTCAGGACTTGGTGGAATGAGTGGTGCTCAAGGTAAAGCAGGAGAAATAGCAAATGGTGTTGCTATAGTTGCCGAAGTTGATAAATCAAGAGTAGATACAAGACTTGAACAGGGCTGGATTAAAAAATGGTCATCAAACTTAGAAGAAGTTTGGGCAATGGCTGAAGAATCTAAAGCAAAAAAAGAAGCTATGTCTATAGCTTATCATGGTAATATAGTAGATTTACTTCAATATGCAGTAGACCATAATATTCACATAGATTTACTTTCAGACCAAACATCTTGTCACAATGTTTATGAAGGTGGATATTGCCCAGCAGGTATTACATTCGAAGAAAGAACAAGACTTTTAGCAGAAGACCCAGCTAAGTTCAGAGAATTAGTAGACAAGACTTTAAAACAGCATTTTGAAGTTATTAAAACTTTAACTGAAAGAGGAGTATATTTCTTTGACTATGGTAACTCTTTTATGAAGGCTATATATGATGCTGGAGTTAAAGAAATTTCTAAAAATGGAATAGATGAAAAAGATGGATTTATTTGGCCATCCTATGTTGAAGATATCATGGGACCACATTTATTTGACTATGGATATGGACCATTTAGATGGGTATGCCTAAGCGGAAAACATGAAGATTTAAGAAAAACAGATCATGCAGCTATGGAATGCATAGATCCAGAAAGAAGATATCAAGATAGAGATAACTATAACTGGATAAAGGATGCTGAAAAGAATGCATTGGTTGTAGGAACTGAAGCTAGAATATTATATCAAGATGCTATGGGAAGAGTAAATATTGCCCTTAAGTTTAATGATATGGTTAGAAAAGGTGAAGTTGGTCCTATAATGCTTGGAAGAGACCATCATGACGTTTCAGGTACAGATTCACCATTTAGAGAAACTTCAAATATTAAAGATGGAAGTAACGTAATGGCTGATATGGCTGTACAGTGCTATGCTGGTAATGCTGCAAGAGGAATGAGTTTAATAGCTCTTCATAATGGTGGAGGAGTTGGAATTGGTAAATCTGTAAACGGTGGATTTGGATTAGTTCTTGACGGAAGCCACAGAGTAGATGAAATAATAAAATCAGCTATGGCATGGGATGTTATGGGCGGAGTTGCTAGACGTTCATGGGCTAGAAATGAGCATTCTGTAGAAACTGTTGTTGAATACAATAAGATGAATAAAGGAACTGATCACATAACAATACCATATATCGCAGATGAAAACATGGTGAAAGAAGCAGTAGGAAAAGTATTTAATAAATAATTTGGTTTTTAATAGTATACTGATTGCAGTAAACTAGGAGTAGAGGATATAAATTAGGGATTAGGCTAAGGTGCTAGGAGATAGGAAATGAGAAGATTTTGATTATACAAAGTATCTCAAAAACCCTAGTACCTAGTGTCTAACCCCTAAAGTCTTTATCCTAGTTTTTGTATATAATAGATAATGTATATAGGTTGACAATTAAAACTTGTAAGTGGAGGATTTATGGGGAATGGGGATAAGATAGTAACTTGTGCCCCTAACTTTAGTGAAGGCACAGATATAAAGAAAATAGATAAAATTATTGATGAATTTAGAGGAATAGAAGGTATAAAGCTTTTAGATTATAGTTATAATAAAAAATTTAATAGATCATCAGCAGTTATAATGGGAAATCCTAAGGATGTTAAAAATGCAATGATGAATGCAATGGGGATAGCATTGGAACTTATAGATATGGAAAAGCATACTGGGGATCATCCAAGAGTTGGAGCTGTTGATGTGGTACCTTTTATACCATTAAAGAATATGAGCATGTTAGAAGCTATAGTTATTTCAAAAGAGTTTGGAAAAGAAGCATCTTTAAACTATAATATACCAATATTTTTATATGAAAAATCTGCCTCAAGTCCTAATAGAGTAGATTTATGTAATATAAGGATGGGGGGATATGAAGGGATAAAAAACAAACTTAAAAGACCAGAATGGAAGCCAGATTTTGGACCAGATAAGCCTCATCCTACAGGAGGAATTAGTATAGTAGGGGCTAGAATGCCTTTGGTGTGCTTTAATATAAAATTCAACACATCGAATTATGCACTTGTAAAAAAAATAGGTAAAAGCATTCGAGGCTCTGAAAGAGGGTTTAAATGTTGTAGGGCATTGGCAGTAAAACCAAGCAACGATGAGGCTGTGGTGCTTGCTGTGGTTTTAACGGATTATAATAAAACAGGACTTTATACAGTTTTTGAAATGGTTAAAAGAGAAAGTGAGAAATTTGGGGTAAATATTATAGGAACGGAAATAAGTGGACTTGTATCTATGGAAGCTTTAGTAAACAGCGCAGTGTACTATTTGCAATTAGAGGACTTTTCTATGGAACAAGTAATAGAATATAAATTAATGGAGTAGGTGATTTTATGTTAAAAGGAAATTTAATAATAATAAATGCAGCAGAAATAGTAACACCTTTAGGAAGTAAGGCAAGTTTTGGTAAGGAAATGGGAAATTTAAATATAATAAAAAATGGAGCAGTTGTTATAAAAAATGGAATTATTGAAAAGGTAGGAACTACAGAGGAAATATTAAAGGTATATAATCAAGAAAATTTTCAGGTTATAGATGCAGAAGGAAAAACTGTATTACCTGGATTTGTAGATTCTCATACTCATTTTGTATTTGGCGGATATAGAGCAGAGGAGTTTTCATGGAGACTTAGCGGGGTAAGCTACATGGAAATCATGAATAGAGGAGGAGGTATAGTTAACAGCGTAAGAGGAACAAGAGATGCTTCTGAAGAAGAGTTATATAATTTGGGAAAAGAAAGATTAAATTCAATGCTATCCTTTGGAGTAACTACTGTAGAAGGAAAAAGCGGATATGGATTAGACTTAGAAACAGAATTAAAACAACTTAAAGTAATGGATAGATTAAATGAAGATCATCCTGTAGATATATGCAAAACCTTTTTAGGTGCTCATGCAGTACCAGATGAATATAAAGGAAGAACTCAAGAATATATTAATTTCATGGTTGAAGAAGTGCTGCCAAAAGTTGCAAAGGAAAATTTAGCAGATTTTTGTGATGTGTTTTGTGAAAAAGGAGTATTTTCGGTGGAGGAATCCAGAGAAATACTTTTAAAAGCTAAGGAATTAGGCATGAAATTAAAACTTCATGCAGATGAAATAGTACAACTTGGAGGATCAGAGCTTGCTGCAGAACTTAATGCAGTGTCAGCAGATCATCTTTTACATGCATCGGATAAGGGCATAGAGGACATGGCAAGGGCGGGGGTTGTAAGTACGCTTCTTCCAACTACAGCATTCTGCTTAAAGGAGCCATATGCCAGGGGAAGATTTATGATAGATAAGGGATGTGCTGTGGCACTTGCTACAGATTTTAATCCAGGCAGTGGATTTACAAATTCTATACCACTTATGTTTGCACTAGCTACAATATATATGAATATGAGTATTGAGGAAGCAATAACAGCAATGACTTTAAATGGTGCTGCAGCTATAGGAAGAGCAGACGTCATAGGAAGTATTGAAGAAGGTAAAAAAGCAGATTTAGTGATATTGAAGTATCCTTCTTATAAATTCTTGCCATATCATACTGGAGTAAATATAGTAGAAAAAACCATTAAAGATGGTGTTGTGGTAATGGCTAATCAGTAGGCGGAATTAGCTATTAACTAATGGTTAGGGAAATAAAAGGAAGTTTGTTGAAGGCAAACTTCCTTTTATAATATATACTAATAATGGGTAATCTCTTAATGTTTAATTTTCTTCTGAATTTTGTTACAATATAATATGTAAACGAAGTCAAAGAATGGGGGAGAAAAAACTTGAACCTTATGAGTGTTTTTGAGTTTATAGGAACTGTAGCTTTTGCCTTTTCAGGAGCTATAATTGGAATACGAAAGGAAATGGACATATTTGGCGCTATCATACTTGCCATAACTACAGCTATAGGAGGGGGAATTTTTAGAGATATAGTAGTAGGAATACTGCCGCCTACATCTTTTGTAAATCCAACTAATTGTTTTATAAGCATAGCTACTGCAATAATAGTTTTTATTTTTTATAATAAGTTAAATAAACTTTCTCACCTTGTGCAAATTTCTGATGCTATAGGACTTGGAGCGTTTACTGCTATAGGAGGGAACGTAGCGTTACATACACTTCCTACAAATTTTATGATAGTATCTTTAGGACTTTTTACGGGAGTTGGGGGAGGAGTGCTTCGCGATGTGTTTGCTAAAGAAATTCCATTTGTATTTAAAAAGGAAATATATGCAGTAGCATCCATACTAGGAGGCGTAAGTTTCATATCTACATATAAAAGCTTGGGGATAGATAGAGCTTCATACATATGTTTTTTTGCAACATTTCTAGTTAGAATGATTTCAATAAAAAAAGGATTACATTTACCAGTGGCTAAGGTTAAGGAATAAAAATTAAGTTGTATTAAAAACTTTAATTTAATAATGAGAGGTTGGAGATTAAAATCGCTTCAATACCTAAGCGTTAGAAAGATGATTGGGGGGTAAAAATGAATAAGATATATGGGAAATTATTTGGTACACCAAAAGTTACAAAGGATGGGCAGGAAGTATTGTTTCCTTATGGAAAGGTAAAAGCTCTTTTTTATTATTTGCTTATAAATAAACAGGCTAGCCGTGAAGAGTTAGCTGGAATGCTTTGGGCGGAAGAAGATGAGGATATAGCAAAGAAAAATTTAAGAAATGCTATATATAAGATAAAGAAAGCATTTGATGAAGAAGTTATAATTTCCCCTAAAAAGTCTATGATTTTATTAAATCCAGAGATTGAAATAAAAACAGATGTGGATGAGTTTCTAAGTGATAAGAAAGATATTAAGGAGTATGAAGGAGAGCTTTTACAAGGTTTTTTTGTAAAAAATGCAGAAGAATTTGAAAGCTGGCTAGATAAAACCAGAGAGCATTATAAGAGTATATATATATCGTCTTTATATGAAGAAATAGCTTCTAAAATTACAAATGGAGATTTAAAAAATAATTTAATAGAAAAGTATTCGAAGATTCTGATAAGAATAGATGAATTTGATGAAAAGGCATATAGAGCTCTTATGAATTATTATAAAGAAAATAGTAGCTATAGTAAGGCGCTAGAACTTTATAATAAGCTTACAGAAATCTTGGATAAGGAACTTGGAATTACGCCTGATGAAGAAACCACAGCTATATTTGATTCAATACTGGATAAAATGAATTCTACAGATAAAGAGAGTATTAAAGCAGCAAAGAATTTTTTTTATGGAAGATGTAATGAGCTTAGAATACTCGAAAATAATTATAATAACTTTATTAAAGGAACATCTAATGCACGCTCAATTATAATAAAAGGAGAAGCGGGAATAGGTAAATCTCGACTAAAAGAAAGATTTTTAGAAGGAGTAGATACAAAAGAAGTATTTTTATTTGAAACCAACTGTTATCAACTAGAAAAAGAATATATATTAAAGCCATGGAACAGTATAATTTATCAAGTATCAAGTGTTTTAAAAACTAATAATATTAGTATCCCTACCATGTGGGAGGATATTATAGCAAATGTTTTTCCTGAGTTTGGGGAAAAAAAGGCTGCATCAAATATAAAATTACTTGAGAACTTAGATAGCTTAAAATGCGAAATGATAGCAGAAGCATTATTAGACATTTTAAAAAAAATAACAGTAAAGAAAAAAATAATAATGATTTTTGATGACATACAATGGATGGATAATTTGAGTTTGCTTATTCTGAGTAGTATAATACTTCACGCAAATAAAAACGATATAATGTTTATAGGGACTTGTAGAAATGAATATGATGAAAATATAGATAACTTCATAACCACAATGAAAAGATACGAAAAAATACATTGTGTAAATCTGGAGAGATTTAATTTAAAGGAAGTAGAAAGTTTTGTGAGCAAGGCATTACCTCAAAAAAACTTTTCAAAGGAAGTATTTAAAAAGGTATATGATGAAACGGAAGGGAATGCTTTTTTTATAACTGAATACTTAAATATATTAAAGTCTAAAGGTGATACCAATATAATGTCTGTTAAAATGCAGGATGTATTACAAAGTAGATTTTTGTATATTTCTGAAGAAGGAAAAAAGATATTAAATATAGCATCTCTTTTCTTTGATGAAGCACCTTTAGAAATAATAAAAAATGTAACTCAAAAGGATGAGCTAGAAATAATTGATATAATAGAGGAGCTTACAAATAGGTTTATCTTAAAGGAAGTAATTACAGAGAATGGGACAAGTTTTAAGTTTACTCACCAAAAACTTAGGGAATTTGTTTATCTAAAGCAATCAGAGGGTAGAAAGAGAATTTTGCATAGTAAGATAGCTAGTATATTAGAAAAACAGCTTAAAAATGATAAGAGTGATATAAACACTTATCATAAACTTATATATCATTTTAGTAGCGGAGATAATGAACTGGAGGCTTTAAGGTATAGAATAAAGAGCTTGAGTTATTACTTGAATTTTAGTCATGAACTCTTTCCTATATTATTTAATCAAGAAAGTAATGCTTATAAGTACGCCTATCTTAGTAAACAGCAAACAGAAAAACATCTTAAGGATTTAGAGAAGTCTTTAAAGGAAGTAAAGAAAAGAGAAACCTCTGGGGATGAATTAAAGAAAATTGAAATTTCATATCTTCATATTAGAGGAAGGTATCTTATAAGAGAAGGAAATTATGATGAAGGCACTGTATTTATAAAAGAAATGATAGAAAAATCTGTAGAATTAAAGGATAATGACTATGCATTAGAAGGTTATAAGCAAATGATATACTATTGCATACAAACCAATGATACAGAAACTATGGTAAATTATATAGATTTAGCTTTGAACCTAGCAGTGGAATGCAATTATCATAAGGAAATAGGAATACTTTTAAGGTTAAAAGGCCTTTATAATATAATGTGCGGGAAATATGATGAAGCAGAGAAACTTCTAAATGAGTCTATAAATATATTTAATGTAACAAAGCAAGTTGCAGATAAATATGCTTTAAATATTGCAGCAGCATATAATTATATTGGAGAAATCAGGCGATATAATATGAAGTTTTCGGAGGCTCTTTCTTATTTTGATAAAGCATTATCTATATGTGAAAATAAAAATGCTCTTGTGAGTTTGTCTATTTTTAATATAAATGCAGGACTTTCAGCCTTTGACATGGGGGATTATGACAGGGCAAAAGAACATTTTGAAAAGGCATATAATATTTTTGGGCAATTGGATTCTATATGGAAAAGATCTATGGTAGAAGCTTTTTTATCTCTATTAAATGTAAAGGAAGGAAACTATACAGAAGCTCTAGAGTATTTAAAAAATGCGGATATGTATTCAGGGAGGCTTAAAAATCCTCAAGAGTTTGGAATAGTATATAGGGTAAAGGCTGAAATTAAGGCTCATATGAGTTTAAATGAAACTTTAAATAAAGTTTTTAGCAAGTATTTAGATAAAGAGGTATCTTATTATTGCGATGAGGCAATTAAATATTTAAAAGAAGCAGGAGATAAATATAGTATTGAAGTTATAGAAGTTATAAAAAGAGGAAACTAAACTAGTGCCACCCACGTGGCAAGTGGCAAGTGAACAGCACTTGCCACTTGCCATGTGGGTGGCACTAGTAATATATTTGTAATCTATAAAATATATTATAGTATAAAGTTTAATATTTTATAGGAGGAATTGTATGCAAACAGTTAAAGGCACAAATACACCTACTAATACTACTAATGCATTCCGCTTTCTGGTATACAGTCTTATAGGAATATTTATGTTCTTTGTTCCTATAAAGATCAAAGGCAATTCTACTATTCCAATTGATCACATGGTAAACTATCTTAAAGCAGCATCTCCGGGGCTTGTCAATATTTATGCACTTATAGTTATAATTCTTGGAGGATTATATCCTTTTATTAAAAAAACTTGGAATAAAGATAAAGTAACTTTAGTATTTTCTATTCTTAAACTTATGGGAATTGTAGTTGGAATTATGATATTCTTTAAGATTGGACCAGCTTGGATGTTTGAAGCTGATATGGCACCATTCTTATTTAATAAGTTAGTTATTCCGGTAGGTGTAATAGTTCCTATAGGTTCAGCATTTCTTGCATTTTTAGTAGGATATGGGCTTATGGAATTTACAGGCGCATTGGTACAGCCTATTATGAGACCTGTTTGGAAAACTCCAGGAAGATCTGCTATAGACGCAGTTGCATCCTTCGTAGGAAGTTATTCTATAGCGCTTTTAATTACAAATAGAGTTTATAAAGAAGGAAAGTATACGGCAAAGGAAGCAGCTATAATTGCTACTGGATTCTCCACAGTTTCAGCTACTTTTATGATAATAATATGTAAAACATTAAATATAATGAATCTATGGAATACGTATTTTTGGGTTACTTTAATTGTTACATTTATAGTAACTGCAATAACTGCAAGAATATATCCACTAAGTAAAAAACCAGGCACTTATTATACTGGAGTAGGAGACCCTGAACCCATTGCACAGGGTAATAGGATTAAATATGCTTGGAATGAAGCTATGAAGTCAGCATCAGCTTCGGTATCACTTGGGAAAAATATAAAGATCAATTTAAGAGATGGTTTTATAATGGCAATGGGAATACTACCTTCAATATTATCTGTAGGCTTTCTAGGATTGGTACTTGCAAAATATACTCCTGTGTTTGATGTATTAGGTTATATTTTTTATCCATTTACTTTAGCTTTAAAGATTCCAGAACCACTTTTAGCAGCCAAGGCTTCTTCAGTTGAAATAGCTGAGATGTTTTTGCCTGCAATGCTAGTAGTTCAGGCTCCACTTGTAACTAAGTTTATAATAGCTGTAGTATCAGTTTCCTCTATATTATTCTTTTCAGCTTCAATACCATGTATTTTATCTACTGATATTCCAATTAGCTTAACAGATATAATAATAATTTGGATTGAAAGAACTATATTTACCCTAATATTAACTGCACCAATTGCATTTTTTATACTGTGAATAAGTGCCACTCATGTGGCAAGTGGCAAGTTAACACACTTGCCACTTGCCATGTGGGTGGCACTTATTTGTTAATTTAATATGGTAAACAATTAAAGCAATAGTGAATTAAAAAAGTGCATTGATAGCAAGTTAATAGTTTAATAAATTGTTGAATTATTTCATTGTCTTGAAAATTTGAAATATTTTATTTCTTTTTTAAACTACAATTGATGGAATTTAGCTTAATAAATTGGAAAACTAATAAAGGCATTTGACGTTTTATAGACGATAAAATCACCTAAAATAGCCGTTTATAACAAGAACATATAGCTAGACAATGAAAATATAAGTAAACTATTCCCAAATTATAGCATATAATGTATAATTAATGACAATGAAAGTATAAAGTCATAATAATATTTTTATTTTTTTAAAAATTCACAATAGACTATTATTTGACGAAGTTTATGATATAATAAGCTTGTAGAACATGAGGTGAAGATTTGAGGGGAGGGGACAAGCATAGAGTTAAGTTTTATAAAAATAAGCCCAGTAGAAAATATGACCGTGTTTATAAAAGACAACTTGCCTAGAAGAATACATAAGGATGTAGCAAAAGAAATAATGCAGTATGGAAATATATACGCAGAACAAGTTGGATTTATTGAAACCCCAGTTTCAGAAGAAGGTAAGAAAAAGGAAACTCTAAGACTTCAAATGATGGGTGGGGAGTTTTGCGGAAATGCCGCAAGATCTTTGGCAGCCTATATGGTATATAGCTCTTATCCAGGTTTAAATAAGATTGAAGATAAATACTTGGTAGAATTAGAGGTATCAGGAGCAAAAGAGATGGTTTCATGCGAAGTATTACCTACCCAAAAATCTAATGAATTTTATTCCAAAATCAATATGCCTCTACCAGTAAGTACAGATGAATTTAAATTTAATTATGAAAACGGTTCATTAAATATAGTGAAGGTAGAGCTTCCTGGTATAACTCACTTTATAATAGCATGCGATGGAATAAAAGATAAGCAAGACTTCTTCATAAAGTTCAAATCAGAGCTTAACTTAGATGAGTTAGATGCTTTTGGACTAATGTTTTATGAAGCTCATAAAAACTTTTTAGAACCACTAGTATATGTACGAGAAACTGAAAGCTTATTTTGGGAAAGAAGTTGTGTTTCAGGTACCACAGCCTTAGCTTATGCATTGTCTTATGATAAAAAAGAAAATTTAAGTATAGAAGTAAATGAGCCTGGAGGAAAACTTTTGGTTGAAGCAAGCTGGTGTGATGGAAAAATAAAAAGTATAAAGTTGGATGGAAAAGTTACCATCGTAGCAGAGGGAACTTTACACATATAAAAATTAAAAAGGGGGAATTATTATGCTATTATTAAACCCAGTTATATTATCCGTTATTATAATGTCGGCATTGTGTCTAATAAAGCTTAATGTTATGTTAGCGATACTTATAGCTGCAGTTGTTGCAGGAGTCGCTGCGGGAATGCCAATTTCAGAGACCATGTCAACACTTATAGGTGGCATGGGAGGAAACTCAGAAACAGCATTAAGCTACGTATTACTTGGAGCTTTGGCTGTTGCAATCAATAAAACAGGTCTTGCTACAATACTTGCAAAGAAAATTGCAAAGGTAGTTAAAGGAAAAGCTATAGTATTTACATTGCTTATTGCATTTGTGGCTTGTTTTTCACAAAATCTTATTCCAGTACACATTGCATTTATTCCAATTTTGATACCACCACTAATTCCTATAATGAATAAGATGAAAATAGACAGAAGAGCAGTAGCTTGTGCATTGACCTTTGGACTTAAAGCGCCTTATGTAACACTTCCAGTAGGATTTGGACTTATATTCCACAACATTATAAGAGATCAAATGATTCAAAATGGAGTTAATGTAGCAACTAGCGATGTTGCAGGAGTAATGTGGATAGCTGGGGCAAGTATGGTTGTAGGCTTATTCCTTGCAGTATTCATATTTTATAGAAAACCAAGAGAATATAGAGAAATGATGATGAATGAAGCTGATGAAGCAGCAGCAGCAGTGGATGAAAAAATGACAACTAAACATTGGCTTGCATTACTTGGAGCAGTAGCTGCATTTGTAGTTCAGCTTAAGACAGGTTCTCTTCCACTAGGAGCATTAGCAGGTTTAACAATTATGGTAATAACAAAATCCATAGTATGGAAAGATGTAGATGAACTTATGGATGGCGGAATGAAACTTATGGGATTCATAGCTTTCGTAATGCTTGTAGCAGCAGGATATGGTAACGTATTAAGAGAAACAGGAGCTGTAGAAGCACTAGTTAATGTTACAGCAGGTATGGTAGGAGGCAAAATGGGTGGAGCATTCTTAATGCTTTTCGTTGGATTAGTTGTAACTATGGGTATAGGTACATCCTTTGGTACAGTACCAATCATAGCAGCTATATACTGCCCACTTGGACTAAAACTTGGAATGAGTCCAGCTTTAATTATACTTTTACTTGGTATAGCAGCAGCACTTGGAGATGCAGGTTCACCAGCATCAGATAGTACACTTGGACCAACATCAGGATTATCGGTAGATGGACAGCATGATCATATTTGGGATACTTGCGTACCAACATTTATATTCTATGATATACCACTCTTCTTAGCAGGAATGGTTGGAGCAATGTTCCTATAATAAATAATAAATTAGGTTGAAATTCAGCTTTAGCTGAATTTCTTCCATAATTACAACAATATGGACAACAACTTAATATAAATACATAACTAAAAGGGAGGAACTTAAAATGAAAGAAATAAGAGAAGTAATATTAAATGGAAACGATTTAACTTTAGAGGAAGTAGTAGCTGTAGCAAGATATGGTGCTAAAGTTTTTTTAAGTGAGGAAGCTAAAAATAGTGTATTAGAATCAAGAAAGATTATTGATGATATAGTTGAAAATGAAAGAGTAGTATATGGAGTAACTACAGGATTTGGCGAATTTTGTAACGTAAGTATATCAAAAGAAGATTGTAAAACATTACAAGAAAATCTTATTCGTTCACATGCTTGTGGATATG
Source organism: Clostridium sp. HMP27 (assembly GCF_000765165.1). Lineage (NCBI taxonomy): Bacteria > Bacillati > Bacillota > Clostridia > Eubacteriales > Clostridiaceae > Clostridium > Clostridium sp. HMP27. The sequence continues at coordinate 19,613 of NZ_JMFY01000011.1, forward strand.
GACCAGCATTCTCTGCAGATATAGTAAGAACTATAATGCTAACAAGAGCAAATGCTTTAGCAAAAGGATATTCAGGAATAAGAATAGGGACATTAAATACATTAATATCAATGCTAAATGCAGGAGTGCACCCACAAATACCTGAAAAAGGATCTCTTGGAGCATCGGGAGACTTAGCGCCACTTGCTCATATGGTTTTACCAATGCTTGGACTTGGCGAAGCTGAATATAAGGGAGAAGTAATGTCAGGCGCTGAAGCTATGGAGAAAGCAGGTGTTGAAGTAATTGAGTTAGACGCTAAAGAAGGACTAGCTTTAATAAACGGAACTCAAGTTTTAACATCAACAGGAGCATTAGCGACATATGATGCAATTGAACTTTTAAAAGTTAGTGATATAGTAGCAGCTCTTTCAATGGAAGCATTAAGAGGTATTACAGATGCTTTTGACCCTAGAACTCACGTAATAAGAGCACATGAAGGACAAATGGCTACAGCAAGAAATATATTGAAATTAGTTGAAGGAAGTACTTATGTAACAAGACAAGGAGAACTTAGGGTTCAAGATGCTTACTCCATAAGATGTGTACCTCAAATACATGGAGCTAGCAAGGATACTATTGATTATGTTCAGAAAAAGGTTGAAATAGAAATTAACTCAGTTACAGACAATCCAATAATAACAAGAGAAGGGGATGTAATTTCTGGAGGTAACTTCCACGGGGAACCAATGGCACAGCCTTTTGACTTCTTAGGGATTGGAGCAGCAGAAATTGCAAACGTATCAGAAAGAAGAATTGAAAGACTTATAAATCACCAATTAAATGACTTGCCAGCATTCCTTGCAAAGCATGGTGGATTAAACTCTGGATTTATGATAACTCAGTATGCAGCAGCAGCTTTAGTATCAGAAAATAAAGTTCTTGCTCACCCTGCATCAGTAGACTCCATTCCATCTTCAGCTAACCAAGAAGACTTAGTAAGTATGGGAACAATAGCTGCAAGAAAGGCAAGAGATATAATAGACAATGCTAAGAGAGTAGTGGCAACAGAAATGATGGCAGCATGCCAAGCTATAGATTTTAGAAAAGATAAAGGATTTGAACTTGGAAAAGGAACTAAAGAAGCATATAAAGTAGTAAGAGAAGCTTTAAATTTTATAGAATTTGACACTGATATACAGATGTATAAAGAATTAGATAAAGCCACAGAATTAATAAGCAGCGGAAAGTTATTAGAAGCAGTTGAAAAGGTAGTTGAATTAGAACACTAAAAGAAGAGCCATCTCACAGTTAATAGTGAGATGGCTTTTTATTATATTTTAATCAACAAATAATTTAGATAATAAATTCTTAAGAGGAGTCTCAATGTCCTTGTCCATATTCATAGTAAGTAGATTTCCATCTTTAACTACATTCTTTGAACTTACAAATACATCGGATACTAAGCCTTCTTTATTAGTTACTTTTATATCACAAAAATGTCCATTATCAAGTGTCCCGATATATCCTTGATTAAATTTAAATGGAGTTTTACCAATAGAGTTAATTACTTCAGAATTAACATTTGTGAATTTGTCTTTTAAAAAGTTACGTTCTCCGATGATGGATAGATCGTCATTACTAGCTTCTCCATCAGTACCTAAATACAGTGGTATATTCATTTCTAGGAATTTTTCTAAATTAGCTTTACCAGCTTTTACTCTTTCATTCATTCTTGGGTTTAATACCACATTCATGTTATATTTTTTAATAACCTCGTATTCTTCATCATCAAGCCATATGCAATCGGATAAAATTACATGCTCAAGACTTTTAACTTCTTTATTTTTAAGTAAAGATTCTAAAAACTTTAGTGGACGCATACCGTATAACTCAAGGGATAAATCTACATCTCCTTTATCCTCTGACAAATGGAATTGAATATACTTTCCATTCTCAAAGGCTAAATTAATCCCTTTTACTATAGCTTCTTTTGTGGAAGCATGTATGCTATGAAGGGAAGGAGCAGCGATTATATCCTTATCGCACATTTCTCCAAATAACATATAAAAATTCATTTCTGCTTCATCTGGAGTTTCAAAGTAGCTCTTTTGAGAATCCTTTTTTGCTTCATAGGCATTTTCAGTTAATATATCATAGTTCATTCTACCGAAATAAAGTCTAATACCAGTATCTTTTGCTGCTCTTAATACCTCTTTATCTAAAGTATTGCCTTTATTGCCGTGACAATAAAAAGATACCATAACAGATGTAACCCCTAGTGTAAGCATGCGAGAAAATGCCCTTAAACATCCGTAATATATATGTTCAGGCTGTAGTTTTACACTATATCTATAGATTGTATTACGACACCAAGTTCCTAGATCCCAAGACTTATCTACAATATCAGTATATATGGATTGTTCAGGATGGGAATGAGCATTAAAATCTCCAGCTTCTATTATATACTCATTTGGATAATCATATACCTTGCCTGGGAAATCATCTTGAAAGGCTTCGTTTAACTTGATTTCCTCAATTAAACCTGTATTTAAATTTGAAATAATATAACCTGGATGCACCTCCTTATCTTTTTTAATATTTCCTTTAATAAGAGTTCTTTCTTCCATAGTTACCCTCTTTTCTATTTATATTAGTTATTATCAGTATTCTGCAAAAAAACTAGTATTCCTTTTAAAAATGCCAATGGTTTTTAAAAACTTACAATTGATTGGTTTTTAGTTTGTATATGTAGTAAATGGCAAATAGAAATAGGCAAAATTTGCAGTGCGGCAAATTTTGCAGTGTATACGAAGTAAAAATATTGAGAAAAGATAGAAAATTGAGTTAAGTTTAATTGGCATGGATTTTGCTCTTATAAATTAGTGAAATAATAAAATATATTAGGAGGTATTTTTATGAAAATTGAAATGGTAAAAGGTATCTTGACATTTAAGATGGACATGATTGCCACATTAACCGTTGCATTACTGTTATTATTTTTAGGGTATTATTTAAGAAAGAAGGTTAAATTCTTTGAAAGATTTTGTATTCCAGCACCAGTTATTGGTGGCCTAACATTTTCACTATTAGCTTTAGTTTTAAAACAAAGTAATATAATTACCATTAGTATGGATACTACATTTCAATCACCTTTCATGATTGCGTTTTTTACAACAGTAGGATTAGGAGGAAGCTTTGCATTAGTTAAAAAGGGTGGTAAACCTTTAATAATTTACTGGATACTTTGTAGTATACTTGCAGTAGCTCAGAACGCTATAGGAGTTCTTTCAGCTAAAATGGTTGGAATTCATCCTATACTTGGGGTAATGATGGGAGCTGTATCTATGGAAGGTGGACATGGTGCAGCAGCAGCTTTTGGACCTACAGCAGAATCCTTAGGAGTTGCAGGAGCAACTACTGTAGCAGTGGCAGCAGCAACTTTTGGACTTATATCTGGAGGACTTATAGGAGGACCTATAGCAAAATATTTAATAGATAAATATAAATTAAAACCTACAGAAGTAGAAGAATTCTCAGGGGAGTCATATAGAGAAGCAGCAGGTATAGCTTCAACTTCAAATGTTACATCTCATGGATTCTTAGTTCAATTAGCAGTAATTACAGTTTGTATGACTATAGGAGCTATAGTGTGTGCTTTTATAGCTAAAACAGGAACAGTACTTCCAGGATACGTAGGAGCAATGTTTACAGCAGTTGCTTTTAGAAATTTAAATGATAAATTCAAATTTATGAAACTTGATCACTATATTATAGATTTAGTAGGAGATGTATCTCTCGGAATATTCTTATCTATGGCTCTTATGTCATTAAAATTATGGGAACTATCAAATCTTGCAGGACCAATGCTTATAGTTGTAGTTATACAAGTAATATTTATGATTTTATACACAGTATTTATAGTATTTAAAGCATTAGGAAAAGATTTTGATGCAGCAGTTATGGCGTCTGGAATGGCAGGTCATGGACTTGGAGCAACTCCAAATGCTATAGCAAATATGGGAGCTGTTACAGAAAAATACGGCCCATCCACTAAGGCATTTTTAATAGTACCTTTAGTTGGAGCATTTTTAATAGACTTAGTAGGAATACCAAACATCGTATGGTTTATAAACTTCTTTAAATAAATCATATTTTCGCATAATGTTGAACCTCCCGTATGGGATTTGCATATTTAGTGAAACATCTCAGTAAACTGAGATGTTTCATTAGATGAAGGTTCCTAGATGAGAATTCTATACGACCAGGTGAACATAAAAAAGTTTCGCATTTTTTATCGTCTATAAAATAATACAAAGATTTTAAATTGTTTGAATATATTATAAAAATTAGACGTTTTATTGATGGAATGGTGATATAATTTAAGTGTAAGGTAAATAAAACCACGACAGCACAGCTCTTAGATACATATTATAAATCATTAAAGAGCTACACAATAAAAATAAAATAACATTTTTCATAAATTAAGGAGGAGTTACTTATGGCAAAATTAGTTGAATGTGTACCAAATTTTAGTGAGGGAAGAGATAAGGAACTTGTAGAAAAGATAGTTGATGAAGCAAGAAAGGTAAAAGAAGTTAAACTTTTAGACTATTCATCAGATGAGGATCATAATAGAACGGTTGTAACTTTAATTGGATCACCAGAAAAGATAAAAGAGGCTGTTGTAAATATGGCCAAGGTAGCAACAGGATTAATAGATATGACAACTCATCATGGTGCACATCCTAGAATGGGAGCAGTAGACGTTGTACCATTCACTCCAGTAGCAGATATAACTATGGAAGAGTGTATAGAAATAGCAAAAGAAGTAGGAAAAGAAATTGGAAGTTTGGGAGTTCCAGTATACTTATATGAAGATGCAGCAACAAAACCAGAAAGAAAAAATCTTGCGGATGTAAGAAAAGGACAATATGAGGCATTCTTTGAAAAGATTGTAAAGCCAGAATGGAAGCCAGATTTTGGTCCACAAGAAATGAATGCAAAGAGCGGATGTACAGCAGTAGGGGCTAGAGTATCCTTAGTAGCATTTAATGTAAATTTAGGAACTGATAGACTTGAAGTTGCAGATGCTATAGCTAAAAAGGTTAGATTCATAGGTGGCGGTCTTAGATTTGTAAAAGCTATAGGATTAAAATTAGAAGAAAGAAATCAAGTTCAAGTATCTATGAATTTAGTTAACTATGAAAAAACAGCAGTATATAGAGCATTTGAAATGATAAAAATAGAGGCTAAAAGATATGGAGTTCCAGTTGTAGGTAGTGAAGTTATAGGAACTGTTCCTATGAAAGCATTACTTGATGCTGCAGAATACTACTTACAAATTGAAAATTTTGATATTAACCAAATACTCGAAAAGAGATTGTTAGAATAAGTTCCACGTTCACCTTGCATGATTTACAGAAATCTATGATTTCATTGTAAATCATTACATCTCATTCAATTGAGATGTTTCTTTTAAAACTACAAACGTCTACAAATACTGCAAGAATTTGTAGACGTTTGAGAAATACATATGGTATAAAAAGGGGGGAAAGAGTTGAATACTAAAAAGGTAGTTTATACAGCATTATTTATATCTATGGGAATTATAATAAGTAGGTTTTTTTCAATAACTACTCCGATAGTTAGAATAGGATTTGGATTTATTCCAACTATGCTTTCAGGAGTGTTGTTTAGCCCATTGTTTGCAGGAATTGTAGATGCAGCAATTGATTTAATTGGAGCCACAATCTTTCCTACAGGAGCTGTATTTTTAGGATTTACGCTAAGCGCCTTTGTATCAGGTGCAATATATGGACTTTTCTTTTATAAGAAAAATATAGGATATAAAAATATTATTTTAGCTACAGTTTTAAAAACTATCATAGTAAATATAGGCTTGAATACTATATGGTTAAGTATGCTTACAGGAAAAGCATTCATGGTGATTATAGCACCGCGACTTGTAAAGGATTTAATAATGCTTCCAATTGAGATAATAGTATTTACAAGCGTACTATACTACTTGAGAAATAGTTCCATGGTTAGTAAAATTAATAATGTAGTTCAATAAAAAATTAACATATATTTTTATAATATAAATTTAAAGAAGATGGGGTGTAAATATTATGACAAATAAAGTACCAAGTGATATTGAAATAGCACAAAGCGCGAAAATGAAGAAAATTGCTGAGGTAGCAGAAGAATACGGCATATTAGATGATGAATTAGAACTTTATGGAAAATACAAAGCAAAAATTTCATTGGATGTTTTTAATAGATTAAAAGATAAGAAAGATGGAAAGTTAGTTCTTGTTACAGCTATAACTCCAACTCCAGCAGGAGAAGGAAAGTCAACTACAACTATAGGACTTGGACAGGCTCTTAACAAAATAGGTAAAAAAGCAATTATCGCTTTAAGAGAACCATCCTTAGGACCTGTATTTGGAGTAAAAGGAGGAGCAGCTGGCGGTGGATATGCACAAGTTGTTCCTATGGAAGATATAAACCTTCACTTTACAGGAGATATGCATGCTATAACTACAGCAAACAATTTACTTTCAGCTGCAATAGATAATCATATAAATCATGGAAATACTCTTAATATAGATATAAGACAGATAGTTTGGAAAAGAGTTTTAGACATGAATGATAGATCTTTAAGAAATGTAGTAGTAGGTTTAGGTGGAAAAGTAAATGGTTATCCAAGAGAAGATTCATTTATGATAACTGTTGCTTCAGAAGTTATGGCAGTACTTTGCTTAGCATCTGACCTTATGGATTTAAAAGAAAGACTTGGAAGGATGATTGTAGCTTATAATGGAGAAGGTCAACCAGTAACAGCTAAGGATTTAAATGTTCATGGAGCTATGGCATTGGTATTAAAGGATGCTATAAAACCAAACATTGTTCAAACACTTGAAAATACTCCAGCACTTATTCATGGAGGACCTTTTGCAAATATAGCTCATGGATGCAACAGTATAATTGCTACAAAACTTGGATTAAAACTTGGAGACTATCTTGTTACAGAAGCAGGATTCGGTGCAGACCTTGGTGGAGAAAAGTTCTTAGATATAAAATGTAGATATGGAAACTTAAAGCCATCTGCAGTAGTATTAGTTGCAACTATCAGAGCATTAAAGATGCATGGTGGAGTTAAGAAGACAGAACTTGGAGCTGAAAATGTAGAAGCGCTAATTAATGGATTTGCAAACCTTCAAAAACAAGTAGAAAACATTAGAAAATTTGGATTACCAGTACTTGTAGCTGTTAACAAATTTGCAAATGATACTGAAGCTGAAATACAAGCATTAACAAACCAATGTAAGGAGCATGGAATAGAAGTTTCACTTAATGAAGTATGGGAAAAAGGCGGCCAAGGTGGAGTTGAAATGGCTGAAAAGCTAGTTAAAATCATTGAAACTGAAGAAAGTAATTATGCTCCACTTTATGAAGTTGAAGCATCAATTCCAGAAAAATTAAACACTATTGTAAAAGAAATTTATGGTGGAGACGGAGTAGAAATAGATTCAGCTGCTATGAAGCAAATTAAGAAATTAGAAGAATTAGGTCTTGATAAGCTTCCAATATGTATGGCAAAAACTCAGTATTCTTTCTCAGATGACCCAAGTTTAGTTGGTGCTCCAAAAGGATTTAAGATAAACGTTAAAGACGTAAGAGTATCAGCTGGAGCAGGATTTATAGTTTGCCAAACAAGTAATATAATGATTATGCCAGGACTTCCAAAAGTACCAGCTGCAAATAAAATGGATATAGATGAAAACGGAGTTATATCAGGATTATTTTAGAATTGGAGGAAATTAACATGCTAAGAGATTTAACAGTTAAGGATTTTATAGATGAAACAGCTTCAGAATCACCAGCACCAGGTGGCGGAAGTATAGCTGCATTAAGCGCAGCTTCCGCTGCAGCTTTGATTACTATGGTAGCAAATCTTACTTTAGGTAAAAAGGGCTATGAAGAAGTTCAAGGTGAGATGGAAGAAATAAAGAAAATAGCTGGAGAATACAAAGATAAATTTGTAAATTATATTGATGAGGATTCAGATGCATTTAATAAAATAATGGCAGCTTTTAAAATGCCAAAGGAAACTGATGAAGAAAAAAAAGCAAGAACAGCAGCAGTTCAAAGTGCATTTAAGGGAGCGGCTACAGTACCTTTAAATGTAGCAAAGGATGCATTTAAGTTACTAGACCTAGCTAAAGTTGTAATAGAAAAAGGAAACCAAAATGCAGTAACAGATGGAGCAGTAGCTGCAATGTCTTCAAGAACAGCAGTGCTTTCAGCATTATATAATGTAAAAATAAACTTAGGTTCTATAAAAGACGAAGAATTTGTAAATGAAGCTAAAAAGGAAATGGAAGAATTAGAATCTAAGGTAAATGAAATAGAACAAAGCCTTCTTTCTAAAGTAGTACTTTAGTTAAATTAATAAAAAACAATTAATACTTAATAGCTATGAAAGGGAAATTTAGGTGAAACTTAAATTTCCCTCTTCAATTATTATTAGTTCACTATTAAATCAATTAATTGTTGACAGTTTTAGGATTTAAGCTATAATAAAGATTATAAATTAAATAACAATTTGATACTGAAATGCTTTGAAAAAGAGGAGTAAAGGTTAATAGTTCTAAGAGAGGAAAGTTCATAGGCTGAAAGACTTTCTGTGCAAATGACCTTGAAGGTAGCTTTGGAGCTTCTTTGCTGAAATCTTAGTAGGCAAAGACGGGTTTAATCATCCGTTAATAATATGAGAGCTTGAGTTTTACTCAAGAAAAAAGGTGGTAACGCGCGCTGTCGTCCTTTTAAGGATAGCAGGGTGCTTTTTTAATTAAAAAAAAGCGGGAGGTAATACATATGAACGAAAATATAAACATAGCCACAACCTATAATCCTAAGGAGTTTGAAGATAGGATTTATAAGAATTGGGAGGAAAATAAGTATTTTACCCCAGAGGTAGATAAGAATAAAAAACCTTATACAATAATGATGCCCCCTCCAAATATTACAGGAAAGCTTCATTTAGGGCATGCATTAGATAACAGTATTCAGGATTTTTTAATAAGAGCTAAGAGAATGCAAGGATATAGTACATTATGGCTTCCAGGAGAAGATCATGCAAGTATTGCTACAGAAGTTAAGGTGGAAAATGAGCTTCTTAAGCAGGGACTTAAGAAAAAGGAAATGGGAAGAGAAGCTTTCCTTGAAAAGGTATGGGAATGGAGCCATGAGTACAGAGATAGAATAAAGGGACAGCTTAAAAAACTAGGGGTATCTGCTGACTTTACAAGAGAAGCATTTACTATGGATGAAAATTTAAATAAAGCTGTTAGAACAGTATTTGTTAAACTTTATGAAGAAGGATTAGTTTACAGAGGTAATAGGATAGTTAACTGGTGTCCTAAATGTATGACTGCTATTTCAGATGCAGAAATAGAATATAGTGAGCATGAAGGTCATTTTTGGCATATAAAATATCCTGTAAAGGGAGAAGATAGATTTATAGAAATAGCAACTACAAGACCAGAAACTATGCTTGGAGATACTGCTGTAGCTGTTAATCCAAATGATGAGAGATATGCTGACTTAGTGGGAAAAACTCTTATACTTCCACTTGTTAATAGAGAAATTCCTATTGTTGCTGATGACTATGTAGATATGGAATTTGGAACAGGTGCAGTTAAAATAACACCAGCCCATGACCCAAATGATTATCATGTTGGAAAGAGACATAACCTTCCAGAAATAATTGTTATGAATGAAAACGGAACAATAAATGGACTTGGTGGAGAATACGCTGGTATGGATAGATATGAAGCAAGAAAAGCCATAGTAGCAGATTTAGAAAAAGAAGGATTCTTAGTAAATATAAAAGACCATGCTCATAATGTAGGATGTCATGATAGATGCAACACTGTAATAGAACCTATGATTTCAAAACAGTGGTATGTAAAAATGGAATCACTTGCAAAGCCAGCTATTGATGTAGTAAGAGAGAAAAAGGTGAATTTTGTACCTGAAAGATTTGATAAAACATATTTCAACTGGATGGAAAATATTCAAGATTGGTGTATATCAAGACAGCTTTGGTGGGGACATAGAATCCCAGTATGGTACTGTGAAGACTGTGGAGAAATGATAGTATCTGCAGAAGAACCAACTACTTGTCATAAATGCAATAGTTCTAAGCTTAAACAGGATAATGATGTATTAGATACTTGGTTTAGCTCAGCACTTTGGCCTTTCTCAACTCTTGGATGGCCAGATAAAACAGAAGACTTGGAATACTTCTATCCAACAAGTGTACTCGTTACAGGATATGATATCATATTCTTCTGGGTAGCAAGAATGATTTTCTCTGGACTTCACAGCATGAATGATATCCCATTTGAAACTGTACTTATTCATGGTATAGTAAGAGATTCAAATGGTAAAAAAATGTCAAAGTCTCTTGGAAATGGAGTTGACCCATTAGATATAATTGATAAGTACGGTGCAGATGCTCTAAGATTTATGCTTGTAACAGGAAACGCTCCAGGTAATGATATAAGATTTTATGAAGAAAAAGTTGAAGCGGCAAGAAACTTTGCAAATAAGATATGGAATGCCTCAAGATTCGTTATGATGAACTTAGATAAAGATCTTATGGATAAATATAAAGACGTTAAGGATTATACTATAGCAGATAAGTGGATATTATCAAGAGTAAATACTTTAGTAAAAGAAGTTACTGAAAACATAGATAAATATGAGTTGGGTATAGCATCACAAAAGGTTTATGACTTTATGTGGAGTGAATTCTGTGATTGGTATATAGAACTTGTTAAACCTGTATTATATGGAGAAGATGAAAAGGCTAAGGGTATAACTTATAATGTACTATTTGATGTATTAACTACAGGACTTAAGCTGTTACATCCAATCATGCCATTTATAACAGAAGAAATTTACACTCATGTTCAAAGTGAAGAAAATACTATAACTACTTCCAAGTGGCCTGAATATAGAGAAGAGTTAAATGATAAAAAATCAGAAGAAAATATGAATTACATAATTGAAGCTATTAAAGCTTTAAGAAATGTAAGATTAGAAATGAATGTACCACCTTCAAGAAAAGCTAAGGTTGCAATATTTGCAGTAGAAGGAAAAGAGGCATTTAATGAAGGAACAGTATACTTTGAAAAACTTGCATCAGCTAGTGAAGTTACTTTCTTAAATTCTAAAGAAGAAGCACCAGAAAATGCAGTTGCGGCAGTAACTAAAGGTGCTGAAATGTATATGCCATTACTTGACCTTGTAGATTTAGAAAAGGAACTTGAAAGACTAAATAAAGAAAAAGAAAAGCTACAAAAAGAAATAGAACGTGTAGAAAAGAAACTTTCAAATGAAAGCTTTGTAAAGAAGGCTCCAGAATCAGTAGTAGCTGAAGAAAAAGCTAAAGGTGATAAATACAAAGAAATGCTTACATCTGTACTTGAAAGAATACAAAGTTTAAGTAATCAGTAATTAGTATACTTAGTAACCAGTGGCCAGTAAAATATAGTGTTGATTTTTAGAATCCCTATAACTGGGTACTGGTTACTAGCATACTTTCTATTAAAACTGAAGAGTAGGGATTAGTGATAAAAAACGGGGGGATTTTAGATGAATTATAATGAATCTATAGGTTATATTGAAAATACGGCTAAGTTTGGTAAAAATAAAGGACTTGAGAGAACTAACAAGATATTAGAGCTTTTAGGAAATCCTCATAAAGATTTAAAGTGTATTCATATAGCAGGAACTAATGGAAAGGGTTCTACTACAGCAATGCTTACTCAAATACTTATAGAATCTGGATATAAGGTTGGAATGTACACTTCACCATTTATAGAAGAATTTGAGGAAAGAATACAAATAAATAGTAATAATATTCCTAAAGAAAGATTATGTGAGGTAGTAGAAAAAGTAAAGATAGCAGTAGATAAGACTTGTGAACTAGGATATGATGAGCCTACAGAATTTGAAATAATAACAGCAGTAATGTTTGTATATTTTCAAGAGGAAAAAGTGGACTATGCAGTAATTGAAGTAGGCCTTGGAGGAAGAATAGACGCTACAAATGTAGTAAATCCTTTGATAAGCATAATAACTTCAATAAGCTATGATCATGTGAAAATTTTAGGGAATACATTAGAAGAAATTGCATATGAAAAGGCAGGTATAATAAAAGAAAAGACACCTGTAATATTATATCCTGTGGAAGAAGAGGCGAAACTTTCTATTGAAAAAGTAGCCAAAGAAAAACAAAGCCCTATAATATATGTAAAAAAAGAAGATTCAATGCTAAAAGAAAAGCTTTACAATGTACCTTATCAAGAGATTATAATTAACACTAGTAAGAATACTTATGAAATACAGTTATCACTTTTAGGAACTCATCAGTTATTAAATTGTTCTGTAGTTATAAAAGCAGCAGAAGAATTACAAAATATAGGGGTTAATATTAAAAAAGAACATATTATAGAAGGGTTAAAAAAGGTAAAGTGGGCTGGAAGACTTGAGATGTTAAAGGCAAAACCTATGGTGGTAATAGACGGAGCTCATAACATTGATGGGATTAAAAGTCTTAAAAATAGTATAAATACTTATTTTAAATACAATAAGTTCATACTGATTATGGGCATACTTTCAGACAAACAAGTAGATGATATGGTAAAGGTGATTACACCAGAAGCCTCAAATATTATAACTGTGACACCACCAAGCTATAGGGCAGAAAATTCCTCTGGACTTGTGGAAATAATAAAAAAATATAATTCTAACTGTGAAGCTATAGAAAATTATAAAGAAGCCTATGAAAAGGCTTTATCCTATGCAAATGCAAATGATTTAATACTTATATGCGGATCGCTTTATATGGTAGGAGAAATGAGAAAAACTATAAGAACAATTAATAGTTGATATTAAGTAGTAAAAAAGTTTAATGAAAATTTATTGAGATAAATTCGCAAAGTATAAAAACCTTCCACAAAAGTGGAAGGTTTTTTATATTAAATAATAATTATTAAATATTAATTATTGACTGAATTTAACGCCTCTTCCAGTGCCTTTGAAAGCTGATCTGGGCAAGATGTAGGTTTTTCTTTACAATTAATTCCTTTTAATCTTTTTATTGCTTCATTAACATCCATTCCTTCAATTAAGCTTGCAAGTCCTTGTAAGTTACCATTGCATCCTCCAAGAAAACGAACATTTGTAACTTTGTTATCAACAATATCAAAATCAATTTTACTAGCACAAACACCTTTTGTAGTATATGAATACATTAAATTTTCCTCCTTTAAAAGTATATAAGAATTATAACTTATTCAAATTTAATAGACAAGTACTAATATTTTAGACATATATCAATTTATTTGAGATGTTTCATTTAACTATGCCCAATTTTTATGTACTTACATATTATATCTGTGAGGGGGGAAAAACCATGAGTCATTTATTCATATGCAACACATCTTCTGACTGTATATCTAGAATAAATCTATCTACATTTAAAGAAGAAAACAAGATAACATTGAACAATGGGTATTATAAAATTGGGCCCCATGGAATATGCAGATATAAAGATAAACTGATAACTGCAAACAGCTATTCAAATAGTATTTCTATAGTAGATGTTACAAAGAATATTGAAATACAAAATTACTTTATAGGAATGCACTGTAACGATGTAGTTACAGTAGAGGATTATGCATATATCGTATGCGGAGAACTAAATACTATAGTGGTGTTTGATTTGGTACAAAATAAGATCGTAGAGGAAATACCATGTGGCAATTTACCTCATAGTATTCAATTCAATGAAAAAAATAACTTGTTCATAGTATCAAATATGGGAAATGATACTTTAACCTTAATTAGTGGAGAAAAAAAAGGATGCATAAAAAATATAAAGGTAGGACCTTACCCAACAAAAGCCTTATTTACGAAAGATGGCGAATATATTGTAGTATGTGAAAGTAATTTAGGCTCAGATCAAAAAGGAAGTATAAGCATTTTATCGACTAAAAATCTTAGAGTATTATATAGAATATCTGTAGGAAATTCACCAGTGGATATGGTCATAGATGATAATATTTGCTATGTTTCGAATTTTGGGGATGGAACTTTGAGTTTCGTAGATATAAATTATTATGAGGAAACAAATAGAATAAAGATAGGAGGAATGCCTAGGGGGATAGTGAAAGAAGGAAATGAACTTTATGTAGGAGATAATTATAATAATGTTCTTATAAAAATTGATTTAGAAAGTGGTAATAAGAAAAATATACCAATAGGAGGAGAGCCTACTGGTATGATTTTAATTTAATCATCTAAAAGTATCTGCAATATTCTCTCATATTTTTTAGAAGAATCATTCTTCCATTTTGTGCATAATTCCCGAGCTAAATTATTGCTGTCTACAGTTATCTTTAAATCAATTAAATTTATATTACCCTCAATAGCTTTTAAACTTACAACAAATTTATTTTTATTTTCAATTGTATAGTCAGAAGATGCAGAAACCTCTCTTTTTATATTTTCATGTTGATTTTCTAAATATATGTCTATTGTTTCAAGTTTAACTTTAGAAATCCTGTTTATAAAAAGAGATAGTACTTTTTCACCCTTTTCCGTAATTAAAAGTCTATGTTTATTTTCATCTTCAAGTATTTGCAAAAAGTTATTTTGAACAAGTTCTGAAATATATTGTTGAAGAGTAAAATAATTCATAAAATTATTTTCAAGTATCATTTGGGTAATTTGATTATTGGAAATAGGGGCGTTTATTTTTAGAAATATATATAGCAGCAGGAGTTTGTTTTCTGCGAGTTCTAAAGTATCTTCAAACATTCATAATCCTCCTAATAACCTTATATTGATTGTTAAACTTATCAATTATTATATCACAATTTATTAAGTATTAACAATTAAGTATTAACTAAAAAAAGTCGGCTATTATAGCCGACTTTTATATAAAGTTATTATTTGATACCATTTGCAAGTTGTTCTTCAGCCATTGAGATGAGTTTTTTAACCATTTGCCCACCAACTCTTCCACAATTCTTTGAAGTTACTTCTCCCCAGTAATCTTCGGAGCCTTGATGAACCCCGAGTTCCATTGATTCTGCTATTTCATATTTCATATCATCTAAAGCTTTATGAGAATCGGGTACAAGCTGAGTTCTTCCACTTCCTGATTGTCCTAATGCCATAATAAGTTACCTCCTTTTATAAATAATTATGTATTAGTCATTTATAGTATCTGCTCATATTAAATATAAATACTGTAGTGTTTCAGGAAATATAGGTTTAATAAGGTAAGTTAATTAAATTTCACTAGAATATTTCACTTAAATTTCACATATAAAAAATAAGAAGGAAATTATATGGAGGGTAGTGCAAATTGAAGAGTAAAATTTACAAAAAGGTCTTATTTGCAGTGTTGCTATTGGCGGTAAGTACCATATCAAGTATATTTTTAAATGTTAGCAAGGGAGTATTTATTCAGGATAAAAATATTCCTATATATTCAGTGGATACACAAGAAAAGAAAGTAAGTATAACCTTTGATGTGAATTGGGGAAATGATAATACGATTGAAATACTAGATATTTTAGATAAGTATAATGTAAAAGCTACCTTTTTTATAATAGGAAATTGGGCGGAGGATTTTCCAGAGCTTACTAAAGAAATATACAAAAGAGGACATGAAATTGGAAATCATTCAGATACTCATCCGGATTTTACTCAAGTTTCAAAGGATAGAATAATAAAAGAGATAAGTGTGGCAGATGCAAAAATAATGAAGATTACAGGGCAAGGAACTAAGTTGTTTAGATGCCCATCAGGTTCTTATAATGATAATGCACTAAATGCAGTAAAATCTGCAGGATATTATTGCATACAATGGGATGTAGATAGTATAGATTGGAAAGCAGAAGGAGCAGATAAGGAATATGAAAGAGTTATGAAAAAAGTTAACCCTGGTTCTATAATATTATTCCATAGTGATGGAAAATTTACTCCATATAACTTACCAAGAATAATAGAGAATTTAAAGGCTGAGGGATATAGTTTTGTTAAGGTTGGAGATTTAATATATAAGGAAAATTATAAAATAAATTTGGAAGGTAAGCAGATAATAATTGATGGTAAATAATTACTGTATTATAATGGAAATATATAATGTATAAAATATCAACCTTTGCTAAAAATACATGTAGAAGAAAATTGAAGCAGGGGTTGATAAAATGAGAAGAATAGCAATAATAGGAGAAAATACAAATTTAATTTACATTATAAAAAAGGAGTTGTTACAGTTAAATATTAGATATGAATTAGTGCAGTTAGAAGACGCTGAAGTTTCAGTAGATTATGTAATTATAAATGAGGATACTGATTATAATTTCAAGAATATTAAAGGTTTGTATTATCTTGTGAATATGGACTCTAAATTTAAAAAGGATTTAAATATTAATGGAAATGTAATTACTTATGGATTTGGAAGTAAAAATACAGTTACACTTTCAAGCGCAGAAAAGGATGAGAAGTATTTAGTATACTGCCTTCAAAGATATATAGGAAATATGTCTAAAAATACAATAGAGCCTTGTGAACTTCCTATAAAAAGGAGTTTTAACAATAACAATGAACTTTATGGGTATATGGTAGCAGCAACTATAGCACTATTAGAAGATGTAGATATAAGAAAATTAAATTTTATATTTAATAATGAAGAAATATTTAGTTGAATAGTAATATTATTGACGTTTTAAGAATATTTATAAGTAAGAAAATATTCTTATATACTAAGGGAGAGAGAGGGGTTATCATGGACAATTTATTACAAAACAACAAAATATATTTAGAAGGAAAGGTATGCTCAGAGCTGGAATTTAGTCACGAAATGTATGGAGAAGGATTTTATACATTTAACGTTGAAGTTCCAAGACTTAGCGATGCTAAGGATGTTTTATTTATAACAGTATCAGAAAGACTTATGGTAGGAATGGAAATAAAACTTGGAGCTGAGTTAATAATAGAAGGTCAGCTGAGATCATATAATAAATTTATAGATGGAAGCAATAGACTCGTATTAACTGTTTTCGCAAGAAATATAGTTCCTTGCATAGAAAAAAGTAAAAATCCTAATTTAATAGTTTTGAATGGATTTATATGTAAGCAGCCTGTTTATAGGACAACTCCTTTTGGAAGGGAAATAGCAGATTTGTTATTAGCTGTAAACAGAGCCTATAATAAGTCAGATTATATTCCGACTATAGCATGGGGAAGGAATTCTAGATACTGCAAAGATTTAGAAGTTGGCGATAATATAAGAGTCTGGGGAAGACTTCAAAGCAGAGAATATCAAAAGAAAGTATCAGAAGATGAATCAATAAAGAAGATAGCTTATGAAGTTTCTATATCTAAAATGGAAAAGGTAAATAAGGATGGAGAAACTGAAGAAATTCAAGGAGAAGATGAAGAAGGAACTGAAGAAATTTATGAAATAGAAGAATAGAAATAAACTCGCACATTTTTAATATCAAACTTAAAGTATGGACTTTGCATTTAGGAAAACGTTCATTTCGCTAAAAACGGCTAATATTTCTAAATTTAAAATAAAGCCGTTTAAAAGCTTATTCAATGTTTTCTACAATGCAAAGTCCATACTTATTAACATTAAAAATGTCCTCATATAAACTACTTAAGGAGGGGATTTTGCTGTATTTTCTACCTAAGGTCATCTAAAATTTCGGTTTTACCTTTAGTTTTTTCGTCTATGTTTTTAATTATTCTTGCAGGAGTTCCAGCTACAACTACTCCTTCAGGAACATCTTCAACAACTACGGAACCTGCAGCAACTACTGAGTTTTTACCAATATGTACACCTTCAAGGATTACTGCATTAGCTCCAATAAGTACATTATCTTCTATAATACAAGGTTCTTTACTAGGGGGTTCAAGTACTCCGGCTACAACTGCACCAGCACCTAAATGAACTCTTTTTCCAAGTTTTCCACGAGCGCCTACCACAGCATTCATATCTACCATGGTTTCTTCGCCTATTTCAGCTCCTATATTTATTACAGCTCCCATCATTATAACTGCGTTTTTACCTATACTTACTCTATCTCTTATGATAGCACCGGGCTCAATTCTAGCTTCTACATTGGAGATATCAAGCATTGGAATAGCAGAATTTCTTACGTCATTTTCCAGTCTGTATTTTGTTATTTTATTTTTATTCAAATTTAAAAATTCTAGTATTTCCTCTTTTTCTCCAAATAATATGTAAAAATTACTTGCACCATAGATTTCAACATTTTCGTTATTTGTTTCAGATAAATCTCCATCTACATAAACTTTAAAAGGAGTAGATTTTTTTGCTTCTTTTATATATTTAGCTATTTCGTATGGATTAGTAAAATCATAATTCATAATAAAGCCTCCTTTAATTAATTTTTGAATGATAGTAGTATCATTATAATATAATACATAAATTTATTATATTATAGTATAATTTTAATAATTAATAAATAATCTATAGTAATTTAAACAAATCTTAATAATATAAGTTTTGTATATTAACTATTATTAATAATAATAATTAAATAATACTTGTATAAAGGGAGTTTTTATGGAGAAATCTGATATCCTTAAGATAATTGAAAATTACTTTGATATTAAGTACAAAAGTATAGGGGAATTAAAATTAGAAGAAGATATAAAAGAGTTATTTTTATCAAATGACGAAATATATAAAAAACACTATACATTTGAAATAGCAGCTTTAGAAATGCACATAAATCATAGAAAGTTACAAAAGTATGATCTTAGATTTTCTAAATATAATTATTATCTTGATTATATAAGCTTAAATATTAATGCTAATAAGGCCATAGCGGTATTAGATGAAAATCATGATATTTATTTTAAATCTTCATCTAATATAAAATCTCAAATGAGCAATTTAAGGCATAAAATTTATTTGGAAAAATTTAAGGATAAGTGGTATATAATAAAAGATATTTACAAGGATTATTACAAAAATATTATAATGGATTATAATAATAAGTATACTTCTTTAGAAGAAATAAAAGAAACTCTATTAAAACAAAATTATAATAATTATCTTCAATCTCAAAATATAAGAAGTGTTAGCTTCAAAGATGAGGCGGCGTTAGCTCAAAATAAAATTAGTAAGGAAAAATTATATAATTATAATAGAATAAGTGCAGTAAACTATGCAAGAATGTGGGCACTCAAGATAAATCCTAAATGGGGAAACTATGAATCAAAAGGATATGGTGGGGATTGTACTAATTTTACTTCTCAATGCATATATGCAGGGGGGGTACCCTTTGATTTCTATGGAACTTCTGATTTTGTTAAGTGGTATTGGTATTCGAATAGCAAGAGGGTAGCACCTTGGACTGGGGCTAAGCAGTTTAATTATTATGTTCAGTACAATACAGGGTATGGATTAAAGGCACACTTTGCTGACTTATCAGACATGATGCCTGGAGATATAGTACAATTAGGAGGGAATTATCCTAAAACCTATCATAGTATGATTATTTCAGATTATGTATACAATTCCAATGGATATGTAGAAGATTATTTAATTTGTCAACATTCAACTTCTGTTGGTGGAAGATTAAAGGATTATCCGCTATCATCAAAACCACCTGTTCAAAAAGTTTATATTTCTATTGATGGATACTATAAGTAAATAAAGGGGGCTTAACTATGGAAAAATTTAATTTAGAGGAACAATATGTATCAAATTATGTAAAAGGTATTGAGATTTCAGGTATAAGAAAGTTTTTTAATAAGGTTAGTGAATATTCAGGAGTTATATCATTAACATTAGGTCAACCGGATTTTCCAGTACCTGAAAAGGTGAAAGCAGCTATGATAAAGGCTATAGAGGATAATAAAACCACCTATACTTCAAATATGGGGATATTGGAATTGCGTGAAGAAGTATCGAGTTATTTAAGTAATCTTCACATAAATTATATTTCAGAAGAAATTTGCATAACAGCAGGGGGAAGTGAAGCTATATTTGATACTTTTACAGCAGTATTAAATCCTGGTGATAAGATACTAGTTCCAACGCCTGGATATCCTGCGTATGAAAGTTGTGCTAAGCTTTTGGGGGCTTCATCTATAGCCTATAATTTAAATGAGGATTTTACAATAAATATAGATGAAATAAGAAAAGTTGTAGAAAAGGAAAAACCAAAGGTAATAGTAATATCCTTTCCATCAAATCCAACAGGAGGGATACTAACTAAGGAAGATGCAGAAAATTTATATTCTATAATTAAAGATAACGAAATTTTAGCAATAACAGATGAGATATATAGCTCTTTATGTTTTGATAAATACTATTCAATAGCTCAGTTTAAAGATATAAAACATAAAGTGATATTTATAAGTGGCTTTTCTAAAATGTTTTCAATGACTGGACTTAGAATTGGATATGTATGTGCTGAAGAACAGTATATGAAACATATATTGAAAGTACATCAATATAATATGAGCTGTGCACCATCTATATCTCAATGGGCAGCGCTAGAGGGACTTAAAAATTGTCTTGAAGATGTGGAATACATGAAAAATGAATTTATAAAGAGAAGAGATTATGTATATGAAAGGCTTAAAAGTATGGAGTTTAAGGTAAACTTACCTAAAGGTGCTTTTTATATATTTCCATCTATTGAAAAGTTTAATGTGAAAAGTGAAGAATTTTGTGAAAAACTCTTAGTTGAAGCAAAGGTTGCAGCAGTACCAGGTTCTGCTTTTGGAACAGGGGGAGAAGGCTATTTTAGAATATCCTATGCGTACAGCATGGAACAATTAGAAGAAGCACTTGATAGAATGGAAAAGTGGCTTAAAGATGTGAAATTTTAAGATAATGTTGAAACTTTAGTATGAGATTTGCATTTAGGAAAGCTATTCACTTCTCAAAGAAGCTCTAATATTTTTGATTTTAAGATCGCTAAACTTTCTAAACTCGCTATAGCTCAGACAATAGAAAGTTCTTAACGGTATTTTAAAGTGAAAAATAAAGAGCTTCTAATGCTTGTTCAATGTTTTCTACGATGCTAATCTCATACTATATCTTCAACATTAAAAATATAACTTAAACTTGCTGTAATTGTATAACTAAGGAGGGAATTTCATAAAGACGAAATTCCCTCCTCAATTATTAAATATTCACTATTGAAAAGTAACTAAGGTACATCATTAGTTACTTTATAAAACAAAAACTCTAGATTATGAACTAGTGATTAGTGATTCTTATTTTAACACGTCATCCATATCATACATTCCTGGAGCTTTTTGATACATGTATTCGGAGGCTCTTAAGGCGCCTACAGCAAATACTTCTCTAGATATAGCAGAGTGTCTTATCTCAATTATTTCACCACTACCTGCAAAAACTACATCATGATCTCCAACGATGGAACCACCTCTGACTGCATGAATTCCTATTTCCCTTTTGTCTCTTTTAGAAATTCCTTCTCTTCCATAAACAAATTCAGTTTCTTCTTGTATGCTGTCTTTTATGGAGTTTGCAAGTAATAATGCAGTTCCACTAGGGGAATCTAATTTTTGATTATGGTGTTTTTCTATTATTTCTATATCAAAGTCTTTAAAAAGCTTTGAGGAAATTTCCTTTAGTATATTGTTCACTATATTTATTCCAATAGACATATTTGCAGATTTAAATACAGGTATTTTTTCAGAAGCTTTTTTTATTTCTTCCAGTTGTTCTTCTGTATATCCTGTAGTGCAAAGTACTAAAGGAAGATTTTTTGGTATACAAAAACTTAATAAGCTATCTAAAGATTTAGCTGAAGAAAAATCTAAAACTACGTCAAATTCTACATCACAATCTTCTAGTTTTGAAAAAACGGGATAAGATGAACTTACAGAGGTATTTATATCTACTCCTGCAACTATTTTTAAATTATTAAATGATAAGGAAGTATGAGATATCATTTGACCCATTCTTCCATTGCATCCATTTAACAGTACTTTAACCATTATATCCTCCTAAGGCTATTTTAATAATCCATAAGCCTTTAATTCATTTTTTAATACAGCAAGGTTATTTTCGCTCATAGAACAAAGAGGAAGTCTTAAATCACCTACAGACAAACCTAATACATTCATTGCTGTTTTTACAGGTATAGGATTGGTTTCAATAAATAAAGCATTTGTCAAAGCTAAAGTATCTAGCTGAATCTTTAAAGCTTCTTCAAGTTTTCCTTCCATATAATAGTTACACATATTATGCATTTCTTTTGGAAGTATATTTGCTACTACAGAAATTACTCCAATACCTCCTAAAGACATTATAGGAATTATTTGATCATCATTTCCTGAATATATATCTATCTTGTCTCTTAAAAGAGCCTTTATTTCAGCTATTTGGCTAATGTTACCACTAGCTTCTTTAATTGCAACCACATTCCTGCACTCAGCGCATATCTTTACTAAGGTAGAAGGTGCTATATTCATTCCAGTTCTAGCTGGTACATTATAAAGCACAATAGGAGTATTTATATTTTTATCTATTTCTTTAAAGTGTTCTAAAAGTCCCTTTTGAGTAGTTTTATTATAGTAAGGAGTAATTAAAAGAAGACCATCTACTCCAATACTTTCTGCCCACTTACTATATTCTATAGTGCCTTTAGTATTATTACTACCAGTACCTGCAATCACGGGAATTCTTCCATGAACTTTATCTACAGTAAACTTAATAGTTTCTTTTCTTTCAGTTTCACTCATGGTAGAAGCTTCACCAGTAGTACCACATATTATTATTGCGTCAGTGCTGTTTGCAATATGCCATTCTATAAGTTCTTCAAGCTTATTGAAATCTATACCATTTTCATCGAAAGGAGTAATTATGGCTACTCCAGATCCTTTGAATATACTCATAATTCACCTCCAAAAATTTAAATTAATAATTTAAATTATTCACTAATCATACACTCTGCAATTTGAATTGCATTTAATGCAGCGCCTTTCCTTATATTGTCAGCAACTACCCATAAATTTAATCCGGAATCTAAACTAAAATCTCTTCTTATTCTTCCAACATATACTTCGTCTTCTCCTGATGAATTTAAAGGCATAGGGTATATTAAGTTTGCTACATCATCTTCAAGTATTATTCCTTTAGAATTCTTAAATAGTTCAAATACTTCTTTAATATCAAAGTCTTTTGATAGCTCAACGTTTATACTTTCGCTATGACTATTTAAAACAGGAACTCTAACAGTAGTAGCGGTTATTTTTAAATTATCATCATGAAGTATTTTTCTTGTTTCATTTACCATTTTAATTTCTTCCTTTGTATATCCATCTTCTAAAAATGAATCAATGTGAGGAAGAAGATTACCTACTATAGCATAAGGGAACTTTTTAGGAGCTTCTCCCTTATAGCCTTCCATTAAATCATTATATCCATTCATGCCTGCACCGGATACAGCTTGATAAGTAGAATAAACTATTCTCTTAATTCCATAGGCATCATATAGAGGTTTTAAAGCTACTACCGCTTGTATAGTAGAGCAATTAGGGTTAGCAATAATACCTTTATGCTTTTTAATATCCTCTGGGTTTACTTCAGGTACTACAAGTGGTACATTAGGATCCATTCTCCAAGCACTGCTGTTATCTATAACCACAGCTCCGTAATTTGCAAAAATAGGAGCAAAGCTTCTGCTTGTATCTCCACCAGCTGAAAATAATGCAAAATCAATTTTTTTATTTTTTATATTATCTTCCTTTAATTCTTCTACAGTATATTCTTTTCCTTCGAAGGAAAGTTTTTTTCCTGCAGACCTAGCAGAAGCAAATAAATATAACTCTGCTATAGGAAAATTTCTTTCTGCAAGTATTTCTAAAAATTTTCTTCCAACCATTCCAGTACAACCAACTACTGCAACATTATAATTCATAAGAGTCCCTCCCTAAAAATAATTACATCTCAAATTATATTCAGATGCTTTATATTATTATATTATATAATGAATAAACATATAAATGAAACATTATGTATAAATTTTTATTAAAGATATTAGAAGTGATAAATAAGAAGATTAATAAATAAAAAAAGAAAAACATCCTTCATTAATTAGAAAATTTCAATCGATTTATATTAATTAAAATAAATTAATTATGGTGGATTTATGAGTGTGGTGGAGAGCCATCTGATTGACACTGAAAAAAAACTGTGTTAATATAGTTAAAATAATGTAATAAAAACGTCACAAATAGAATGACAAAGACAAACGAGTTTTCTTAAGATACATATTTATTTAGAGGTTATTCTTTGTATAAATATATAATTATTGCAAGACTCTTATTTTTATCTTGTATTTATATAAAAATATAAACTAAGTATATCAAACATATAAATAAGTATATAAAAATACGAATTAATCACATAAAAATACAAATACATATATAAAGGTAAATTAAAAGTTTTAATAAAAGTATGGAATAAGCTATCTTAATAAATTAAGATACATTAGTTCATAATTATAATAGTTAATTTCCATAGCTAACTATAATGTTAACAATATAATTTTTAAATTATATAATTATAAGTAATTATAAAGGGGGAGTTTATAGTGAAAAGAAACAAGATACTAGCACTTATCTTAACTGCTGCGCTTACACTTACAACATTTGTTGGATGCGGCAGTGGAGACAAAAAGTCAGCAGGTGGAGAAACTAAACCAAAAGTTATGAGTTTGGAGCTTGCAGATATTAAAACTTTAGATTCAGGATTAGCATCAGATACAGCATCATTTACTGCAGTAGGTGCTGGTTTTGAAGGACTTGCAAGAGTTAACAATGGAAAAGTTGAAAAAGCTGGTGCTGAAAGCTGGGAAGTTTCAGCGGATAAAAAAACTTATACTTTTAAATTAAGAGATTATAATTGGTCAGATGGAAAACCGGTTACAGCTAAAGATTTCGTTTATGGATGGACAAGAATACTAGATCCAAACACTAAATCAACATACTCATTCTTTATAGAAGGAGTTAAAAATGCTGGAAAGTTTATGAAGGGACAGGCTAAGGCCGAAGATCTTGGCTTAAAGGCTAAGGACGATAAAACTTTTGTAGTAGAGCTTGAAAGACCAATACCATACTTTGAAGAAATGATATCATTCCCATTACTTGTACCAGTTAGAGAAGATATAGCAAAGGCTCAGGGAGATAAATATGGTACAGACCCAACAAAGATGGTTTATAATGGACCATATACAATTACTGCGTGGCAGAAGGGTGCTAAGTTAACATTAAAGAAAAATGATAAGTATTACGATAAAGACGCGGTTAAAACAGATGAAGTTAACTTATCAGTTATAAAAGAAATGCAAACAAGATACCAGATGCTTATGAATAAAGAAATAGATGCAGTAGCTGTTACTGGTGAGTATATTGATAAACTTAAAAAGGATGTAGAAGCAGGTAAAATTTCTGGTATAGGGCAAGCGGACCCAGTTTCTTTCTATATGATATTTAATCAAACTGGAAAAAATAAGCTTTTAACTAATCCTAAAATTAGATTAGCTTTCTCACTTGCTATAGATAGAGAAACTTATGTTAATAAGATTTATAAAAGAGGATTTGTTGCTTACGGTGTTGTATCACCACTTATAAAAACTGGAGATGTAGAATACAGAAGTAAAATTGAAGAGCCATTAAAGGAAGTAATTGCTCAAAAGAAAGATCCTAAAGCTTTATTTATAGAAGGATTAAAGGAACTTGGGTTAGATCCAGATCCATCAAAACATACTGTAAGATATCTTCCACAGGATAGCAGTGCCTTTGATAAACAATCAGCTGAATTCTTCCAAAATCAATGGAAGTCAAAAATAGGTGTTAATGTGCAGCTTGATTCAGCAGCAAGCTTTGCAGATTACTTGAAGAAAACACAAGATGGTAACTTTGAAATTGCGATGTCTGGTTGGGGCGCAGATTTCAATGATCCGGATTCATTTATAGGATTATTCCAAAAGGATAACGGAAATAACTATGGTAAGTATAACAGTGCTAAATATGAAGAGCTATTAAACAAGATCAAAAATGAAACTGATAATACCAAGAGATTAGAATTATTTGCACAAGCTGAAAAATTACTTATTAATGAAGATGCAGGTATAGCTCCTATATACTATAAAGATAGAAGAAACTTCTTCCAAAATAGTGTAAAGGGACTTCAACACCCAGCATTTGGAGCAACATATGAATTAAAATGGATTTATAATGAAGGAAAATAGGGGAAAATAAAGAGTATGAATACTACAATGGGGTTTGTAGAGCCTTATTGTAGTATTTGTATGTTAAGGACAAAATGGTATATTATGGGGCTGAAAAAAACATATGGAATTTGGAAATTCCAGTGGTTACATAAATTTTAACTGGAAATCAAGGAAGGAGGATATAAATGATAAAATATATATTAAAGAGATTAGGATACATGCTAATAACTTTATGGGTAATAACTACAATAACATTCTTTTTAATGAATTCTATACCTGGAGATCCTGTATCGGTTCAAGCGCAAAAACTTCCGCCAGAAACTAGGGAAATAATAAAAGAAAAATATGGGCTTAATAAGCCACTGTCTACAAGATACGTTATTTATTTAAAGAATATAACAAAGGGAGAATTAGGTGATTCCTTTATAACTCCTGGATATAGTGTGCAACAAATAATTAAAGATAAGTTTCCTAATTCATTAAAGCTTGGTTTGCAGGCAATAGCTTTAGGATTAACTATAGGTATAATACTCGGTATAATAGCCGCATTTAGAAGAAATACAAAGGTCGACTACTCAGTAATATTCCTTGCAATACTTGGAGTTTCTATACCAAGCTTTGTTCTAGCAGCGTTACTTCAAAAGGCAGTAGGGGGTAAAATAGGACTGCCTAGTGCAGGCTGGTATGCACCTGGAGAATATTTAAGTGGATTTAAATATACAATACTTCCAACTATAGCGCTATCCTTTTCAAGTTTAGCAACTTATGCAAGATACATGAGAACTTCGGTTTTAGATGTTGTAGGACTAGACTATATATTAACAGCGGAGTCTAAGGGTGTATCTAAAGTAGCCATAGCGTGGAAACATGTTATAAGAAATGCAATATTACCTGTTATTACTATACTTGGACCACAGGTAGCCGCAGTTATCACAGGATCTATAGTAATAGAGAGAATATTTAATATTCCTGGGCTTGGAAATTCCATGATAGATGCTATTTTGACAAATGATTATAATGTAATTATGGGACTTACAATATTCTATTCTGCTCTATATATAATTTCACTGTTAATAGTTGATATATTATATACAGTAATAGATCCAAGAATAAGACTTACTGGTGGAAAAAGATAGGAGGTCAAAGGTGTAATGGTAAATTTAAATAAAGAAAAATTTAAAGTTTTAGGATATGATGCAGAAAATGCTGATATTATAGTACGACCTAATTTGACCTACTGGCAGGATGCATGGAGAAGATTAAAGCAAAATAAGGTTGCTATGTTTTCTATGATATTATTGGTGATTATAATACTCATGTGCATAATAGGACCTTGGATATCACCGCATAAGTTTTCTGTTCAAAATACAGACAAAATGAATCTTTCACCAAACGGTGAATATTGGTTTGGAACAGATAATTTAGGAAGAGATTTATTTTCAAGACTTTGGATTGGTGGTAGAGTTTCTATCACTATAGGTATAATAGGAACGATAATTGAGGTAGTTATAGGTTGTATATATGGAGGTATTAGTGGATACTTTGGAGGAAAAGTAGATGATATAATGATGAGAATCGTAGAAATACTTATAAGTATACCATATATGCTAATAGTTATAATACTATCCATATTTATGGGAAAGGGTATGATGTCTCTTTTAATTGCACTATGCATTACTGGTTGGACAAGTATGGCTCGTATGGTTAGAGGACAGGTTATGCAGCTTAAACAATCAGAGTATGTACTTGCAGCTCAGGCATTGGGAGCAGACCCTAAAAGAGTAATACTTAAACATTTAATACCAAATACTATTGGAGTAATAATTGTTTATATGACTTTTGATATTCCGTCATTTATATTTGCTGAGGCATTTTTAAGCTTCATAGGACTGGGAATACAGCCTCCTGAAACTAGCTGGGGTGCAATGACTTCTTTCGGACAAGCGGTTATGGATTTTTATCCATATCAATTAATTTTCCCAGCACTAGCTATTTCATTAACAATGTTAGCATTTAACTTACTTGGTGATGGATTAAGAGATGCTCTAGATCCTAAGCTTCGTCAGTAAAGGAGGAGATAATTATGTCACATTTGCTTGAAGTTAAAGATTTGAAAGTTACATTTCACACTTATGCAGGTGAAGTGCAATCCGTTAGAGGAGTATCTTTTCATGTAGATAAGGGGGAGACCTTAGCTATAGTTGGAGAATCTGGTTGTGGTAAGTCAGTAACTTCTAAATCCATAATGAGATTAATACCTACTCCTCCAGGAGATATAAAAGAAGGTTCACAAATACTATTTGATGGAAAAGATGTTTTAAAGATGTCAGATAAAGAACTTAGGGATTTAAGAGGAGAAGATATAAGTATGATTTTCCAGGATGCTATGACATCCTTGAATCCTACAATGAAAATAGGAGATCAAATAGCTGAAAACTTAATTATTCATCGAGGAATGAATAAGAAAGAAGCATTAGATGAAGCTGTAAAAATGCTTAAATTAGTTAATATACCAAATGCAGATAAAAGAGTAAGTCAATATCCACATGAATTTTCAGGTGGTATGAGACAAAGAGCAATGATTGCCATGGCACTTGCTTGTAATCCAAAAGTTCTAATAGCTGATGAACCTACTACTGCGCTAGATGTTACAATTCAGGCTCAGATAATGGATCTTATAAGAGAACTTCAGGATAAGCTTGGTACAGCAGTTATACTTATAACTCATGACTTAGGGGTAGTTGCTGGTGTAGCAACTAAAATTCAGGTTATGTATGCAGGTATGATAATTGAAAGAGGTACTAGAGAAGAATTATTTTATAACTCAAAGCATCCGTATACTTGGGCGCTTTTACAATCAGTACCAAGACTTGATACAAAACATAAAAATGAATTATATTCAATACCAGGAACTCCTCCAGACTTATTAAAGCCTCCAGTAGGCTGTCCGTTTGCTTCAAGATGTGCTTACTGTATGGAAATTTGTAATGAAGAAATGCCTGAGGTAACAAAACTTTCAGAAACTCATGAAGTACAATGTTGGTTACAGCATCCTCTTGCACCAAAGGTTGAGACTCCAAAATTTGAAGGAGGTGCAATATAGGTGGAAAAAGAAGTTTTAATTCAGGTTAAGAATCTTAAGAAATATTTTAAAGTTGGAAAAAATGCTACTTTAAAGGCTGTAGATGATGTAAGTTTTAATATAAAAAAGGGAGAAACCTTAGGACTAGTTGGAGAATCAGGTTGTGGTAAAACAACTTGTGGAAGAACAGTACTTGGACTATATGGAGCTACAGGTGGAGAAGTTTTATTTGAAGGCACTGATATACACAAGCTAAAGGGTAAAGCGAAAAAGGAATATACTAAAAATGCACAAATAATCTTCCAGGATCCTTATGCATCGCTAGATCCAAGAATGACAGTAGGAGATATCATTGCTGAAGGAATAGACATACATGGCATTCATAAGGGAAAAGAAAGAACTAATAGAATATATGAGCTTTTACAGCTAGTAGGTTTAAATAAGGAACATGCATCAAGATTTCCTCATGAGTTTTCAGGAGGGCAAAGACAGAGAATAGGTATAGCAAGAGCATTGGCTGTTGAACCAAAGTTTATTGTGTGTGATGAGCCAATTTCAGCACTTGACGTTTCTATTCAAGCTCAGGTTGTAAATTTACTTATAAAATTACAAAATGAACTTGGACTTACTTACTTATTTATTGCTCATGATCTTTCAATGGTAAAGCATATATCTGACAGGGTTGGAGTTATGTACCTTGGAACTATGGTAGAGCTTGCTTCAAGTGAACACTTATATGCAAAGCCATTACATCCATATACTCAAGCACTTTTATCTGCTATTCCAATTCCTGATCCAGAAGTTGAACAAAGCAGAAGCAGAATAATGCTTGAAGGAGATGTTCCAAGTCCTATAAATCCAAAGCCAGGATGCAGATTTGCACCAAGATGTAAATATGCAAAGCCTGTATGTAGTGAAGTTTCACCTGTATTTAAAGAGGTTGAAAAAGATCACTTTGTAGCATGTCATTTATTTGAAGATAAATAGTATTTAATAATGCCCTAAAATCAGTGTAATGGCTGGTTTTGGGGTTTTATTTTGGGTTTTAAGCTTAATTATTTTCTTAAATAGAGATTAGATTTTGATTTGAAAAATTGAATAAATATGTCCCCATCTGTAAAAACTATTAAATAACGTAATTAATTTTTTTACGGAGGGGATTATTATGGGAAAAACACCACTTAAAAAGGTTATTAAGGCTAAATTAAAATCAAATAGAGAACTTACTGAAGCAGAAAAGCTTAGAGAACAAATTAAATATGAAATTGCTGATGAATTGGGTTTGATAGATAAGGTAGAGAAATATGGATGGAGCAGCTTAACTTCAGAGGAAACAGGAAGAATAGGTGGAATAATGACTAGAAGAAAAAAACAAATGAATATTCCTAAAAATATTGACTTGCAAAAAAATAATTTATAATATAAATTTATTAATGAAACATCTCAATTTTGAGATGTGCTGATTTATATTGGATAAAGGGGAACGGTTATGGAGTGTTACAAAGAATTTGCCCATATTTATGACAATCTTATCAAAGGTGATGTGGATTATTTTAAATGGGCAAATATTATATTGGATTTATGTAATGAGTTTAATGTGCCCAAAAGGGAGTATTTAGACTTGGCTTGTGGAACTGGAAATTTAACAGAACATATAGCCAAAGGTTTCTTAAATACTTGGGCAGTGGATTTATCAGATGATATGCTTACTGAAGCTGAAAATAAGCTTAGAAATAAAGGTATAAAGGGAAAGTTTGTATGTCAGGATATAAGTGAATTGGAACTAAATAAGCAATTTGATCTTATAACATGCTGCTTAGATTCTACTAACTATTTAACAGAAAATGAAGATATATTAAATTATTTTAAGGGTGTACATAAGCATTTAAAGGATGAAGGTATTTTTATATTCGATATAAATTCATATTATAAGCTTTCTAATATATTAGGAAATAATATATTTACTTATGATGAAGAAAACGTGTATTATACTTGGGAAAATGTCTTTGAAGATAATATAGTGGACATGTACTTGACTTTCTTTTTGAAAGAAGGAGAGCTTTATAGAAGATTTGATGAACATCATACAGAAAGAGCATACACTGAGAAGGAGCTAGAAGAACTTATTGTTAAAGCTGGGTTTAAAATAGCAAAGGTACTAGATAATTATGAGCATGAGGATATATCTTCTACAAGTGAAAGAATAGTGTATGTGCTCACAAAATAGGAAATCAGGAGGAAATAAAATGAGTGATAAATTAGTTAGAGCAATTGCAAGTAATGGTGACATAAGAATTATTGCAGCTATTACAACAGAACTTGTGAATGAAGGAGTAAAAATTCATGAATGTGCTCCTACAGCAGCTGCTGCACTAGGAAGAATGCTTACTGCAGGAACATTAATGGGTGCAATGTTAAAATCAGAGAAGGATTCTTTAACTATTCAAATATCTGGAGGCGGGGAGGCAAAGGGTGTTCTTGTTACTGCTTATTCTGATGCAAGCGTAAAAGGATATATAGGGAACCCTAAGGTTGATTTACCTGCAAATAGCAAAGGAAAACTTGATGTTGGAGGAGCTATAGGCATAAATGGTAAGGTTACCGTTATAAAGGATATGGGACTTAGAGAGCCTTATGTTGGACAGATACCTATTTATTCAGGAGAAGTAGGGGATGATCTTGCGTATTATTTTACAGTTTCCGAGCAGACTCCTTCTGCTGTTGGACTTGGAGTTCTTGTAGATACTGATTTAAGTATTAAAGCGGCAGGTGGATTTATTATTCAAATGATGCCAGGAGCAAATGAATTAGCCGCTGATTTAGTCACTTATAGGCTTCAGGATATGAAATCTGTAACTGATTATATAGTACAAGGAATGAGTATTGAAGAAATACTTCAGTTTATATTTGAAGATATGGATTTAAAAATATTAGATAATATGACTCCAAAATATCAGTGTGATTGTACAAGAGACAAGGTAGAAAGAGTATTTATGAGCATAGGAGAAAAAGACCTTACTGAATTATATAATGAAAATAAAACTGAGGAATTAAAGTGTCACTTTTGCAATACAAGCTATAAATTTACTAATGAACAAATAGGAGAAATTTTAAAAAAATCAGGAAGCAAGAATTAAGCATGAATTAATAACCATTAAAATACATTGTAATTAACGAAGGGTTGTACTATAATTTTATCATGAAGTATCCTGATAACTTGAGATGAGCTGATTTATAATGAAATTATAAATTTCTATAAATCATGCATAGTTAGTAAAAATTTAATATGATTATTTTAGGTGCTGATATAGTTTAAAAGAGAAAGTGGTGAGAAGCCACTGCAGCCCCCGCTACTGTAAGAGTTGACAAATCCCATTTATCCACTAGATATTTCTAGGAAGGAGGGAGGAGGAAGAAACTTAAGCCAGGAGAACTGCCTGAAATACATTGCTACAATGCTTCGGAGGGAAGATATAAGCTTACTTTGTATATGTATTCCCTTGCTTTTGCAAGGGATTTTATTTTTTAATGATATAACATATTTAAGTTATTTAAACCATTATATTAATAAGTATTACATATTTAAAATAAGAATCTCCCTGTTGATTTGGGATGATTCTTATTTGTTTTTATCCAGTATATGCCACCTGAATCTATGAATCACTTGATATTAAAAATGCAGTAAGAGTTAAGATCTTGAAAATAAGTGCTATTAGTATTATAAAAAGTAAATTATTATTTTTAAATTTTAGGAGGAATGGGAAATGGAATTATTAAAAGAAACATTGCAAAGTATTGCACCAGCTAATGATGAGGCGATAAAAGATGCTTGGAAGAGAATGGACAGCCTTAGTAAACCTATAGGAAGTTTAGGAGAATTAGAAAAAATGGCTATAAAGATATCTGGTATTACTGGGAAAGTAAAGAATAAAATAAATAAAAAAATAACTATAGTTATGAGTGCTGATAATGGAGTGTTAGTAGAAGGAGTTAGTGCATGCCCTCAGGAGCTTACAGCTATTATTACAGATAATTATACTAAAGGTGTTACAGGTATAGGTGTCTTATCTAATTATGCTAAAGCAGATGTATGCGTAGTAGATATAGGTGTGAATGCAAACTTTAATAACCCTAAGATAATAAATAAAAAAATAGCTTATGGAACTAAAAACATGGCAAAAGAAGCGGCTATGTCAAGAGAAGAAGCTATAAGAGCCATTGAAGTAGGAATAGAAATGGTAGATAAATATGTAAGTGAGGGATATGATTTATTTGGTACTGGAGAGGCAGGAATGGGTAATACTGCCACTAGTGCGGCAGTTATAAGCGTACTATCTGGAATAGATTCTGATTTAATAGTAGGTAAAGGTGCTGGGCTTACAGAGGAACAATTTGTGAACAAAAAAAATGTAATAAAAAGGGCTATTGAATTAAATAATCCTGATAAAAGTGATGCTATAGATGTTTTATCAAAAGTAGGTGGTTTTGATATAGCAGGATTATGTGGATGCTTTCTAGGTGCAGCCAAAAATAGAGTACCCATTGTAATAGATGGGGTTATATCTTCAGCAGCTGCATTGTGTGCTTATAAGTTAAATCCCAATGTAAAAGATTTTATGTTTCCGTCTCATATCCCAGTAGAACCAGGTGCAACTTGTGTAATGAATGAAATAGGTCTTAAGGCAAATTTAGGTTTAGATATGAGGTTAGGAGAAGGTTCAGGATGTCCTATAGAGTTTTTAGTAATAGAATCTGCTTTATGTATAATGAATGATATGCATACGCTAGAAGAGGCAAGTATACATAACACTGAATTTTTTGTAGATATTAGAGAAGATTAAATTACGACGTTTTCTAATACTGAACCTCACGTATGAGATTTACATTTAGGAAAACGATTTGATACACAAAGAAGCTCTAATGCTTGTTCAATGTTTTCTACAATGTAAATCTCATACTTATATTCAATATTAAAAGTATCTTCATGCATACTGCTGAAGGAAGAAATTTCGCTTTGGCGAAAGTTTCTATAAAAATATAAAAAAGTTTAATTTTTTTATTGACAAAAGTCATATCAGCTTATATAATAATAATTGTCTTAAACGACACGCAAGTATTTATGGGAGCATAGCTCAGCTGGGAGAGCATCTGCCTTACAAGCAGAGGGTCACAGGTTCGATCCCTGTTGTTCCCACCATGATACTGCGGCCCAGTGGCTCAGTTGGTTAGAGTGCCGGCCTGTCACGCCGGAGGTCGAGGGTTCGAGTCCCTTCTGGGTCGCCATAATTATGCTGGCATGGCTCAACGGTAGAGCAGCTGACTTGTAATCAGCAGGTTGGGGGTTCGATTCCTATTGCAAGCTCCATGAATTTACTAAAATAAGGCCCCTTGGTCAAGCGGATAAGACACCACCATTTCACGGTGGTAAAACGAGTTCGAGTC
>NZ_JMFY01000012.1:0-112259 GCF_000765165.1 Clostridium sp. HMP27
TGTATTGGTAACTGGTTACTATTTATACTGGTGACTAAAAAATGCAGAGCATTTTTATAATAAACTATACTAAAAAAGTATAAAATTTTAAATTTAGTTTCATACGTTACCGATTTTGTATATAATCCAGTGTATTATATATCTTGTAGACAGCGAGGCAATAAAGAAAATATAAAAATTAAAATAAATAGTTAAATCAGGAGGAGAGATATAATATGTTTGGATTTTTTAAGAACAAAGAAGAAAATGAAGTTTTAAATAAGGCAGTGGTACAGGAACCAAACCCAATGTTCTGCTATCAATGTGAACAAACACCACAGACAGGATGTACTAAATTTGGTGTATGTGGAAAGAACCCTGATATAGCAAGTTTACAGGATATAATGATATTTGGACTTAAAGGGGTAGCGGCATATGCAACTCATGCAAGAGAATTAGGATATATTGATCCAGAAGTAGATGCTATAGCACACGAAGCATTATATACAACACTTACAAATTCAAACTTTAGTTTAGAAGAACACATAAATATGACTTTAAAAGTTGGTACTGCAGCTGTTAAAGTAATGGATTTATTAGACAGAGCTCATACTTCAAAATTAGGAGTTCCAACACCTGTAGTAGTTTCACAGGATAAAGTTGAAGGACATGCTATATTAGTTACAGGACATAATCTTTATGCTTTAGAAGAATTATTAAAGCAGACAGAGGGAAAAGGAATTAACATATATACTCACTCAGAAATGTTACCAGCTCATGGATACCCAGAGCTAAAGAAATATGCTCACTTAAAGGGTAACGTAGGTAAGGCTTGGTATGATCAGAGAAAATTATTTGAAGAGTTCCCAGGAGCAATTCTAGGTACTACAAACTGCTTAATGCCAATAACTACTGGACATTATGCTGATAGAATGTGGACTTATGGAACGGCAGGATTACAAAACATCCAGAAAATAGTAAATAATGACTTTTCTCCAATAATTGAAAAAGCATTATCCTTACCTAAGGCAAACATTCAATCTGATAAAGTGCTTACAACTGGATTCCATCACAATACAGTTTTAGATATAGCTCCAGAAATAATAGATGCAGTTAAAGCTGGAAAGATAAAGAGATTCTTCGTTATAGCTGGATGTGATGCTCCAACTAAGGGAAGAGATTACTATAGAGAAATGGCTAATACATTACCAAAGGATTGCGTAATTCTTACAACTTCTTGTGGTAAGTACAGATTTAATGATATAGACTTTGGAACAGTTCCAGGAACAGATATTCCAAGATATATAGATTTAGGACAATGTAACAACTCAGGTTCTGCAGCTAAAATTGCTATAGCGTTAGCAGGTGCTTTCGAATGTGATATAAATGAATTGCCATTAACAATAGTATTATCATGGTTCGAACAAAAGGCTGTTGCAGTACTATTAGGATTATTCAGCTTAGGAGTTAAGAATATGTATGTAGGACCTTCAGCTCCAAAGTTCATAACTCCAGGAGTATTAAAGGTATTACAAGATGTATTCAACTTACAGTTAATAAGCGGAGATGCACAGGCAGATCTTAAGAAAATGTTAGGCTAAACCAGAGAGCAATGTACAATTTATTGAAGTATGTAACTTCTATAGATTAGCACAGCTCATTAATATAATAATCCCATAAACATCCATTAAACCCATAAAAGGCGACCTTACCCCAAGGTCGCCTTCTCCCTTTTAAAGCATCTCAATTTATTGAGGTGTTTTTTATATGACTAAAATTACAAAAAACTACTTGTTCGTTATAAAAATACACTTGACTTTTGCACAAAAACATTGTAGCATAATATAAAAGAAAAAATTACACAATTAATGGGGGGATATTCTTGAAAATAGCATATACAAGTACAAGGGGCAGAAAAGAAATAACTTCTTCTGAAGCTATTATAAAAGGAATTTCAGATGATGGAGGGTTGTATATACCAATAGAATTTCCTACAATTGATATACCTTTTTCAGAGTTAGCTTCTTATGATTATAAACAATTATCAGTATATATACTAAAAAAATATTTTACTGATTTTACAGATGAAGAAATAAATGATTGCGTTTATAAAGCTTATGATAATAAATTTACAAATGAATACATAGCTCCTGTGGCTAAAATAGGCGATAACTTTTTCTTAGAACTATACCATGGACCTACTTTAGCATTCAAGGATATGGCGCTATCTATATTGCCACATTTATTGAAGACTTCTTCTAGAAAGTTAAATATAAAAGATGAAATAGTAATACTTACAGCTACCTCAGGGGATACTGGGAAAGCTGCATTAGAAGGATTTGCTGATGTAGAAAGTACAAAGGTGATAGTGTTTTTCCCAGAAAAGGGAGTAAGTCCTATTCAGAAGAGGCAAATGATTACTCAAGAGGGAACAAATACTTGCGTAGTTGGAATTGATGGTAATTTTGATGATGCTCAAAAGGCTGTTAAAGAAATTTTTAACGATAAGGAATTTAATAAATTATTAGAGGATAAGGAATGCATGCTCTCATCTGCTAACTCTATTAACATAGGAAGACTTGTACCACAAATAGTATATTACATATATTCATACCTATGTATGTTAAAGAATAGAGAAATTAAAGACGGAGAAAGCATAAATATTGCTGTACCTACAGGAAACTTTGGAAATATACTAGCTGCATATTATGCTAAAAAAATGGGGCTTCCTGTAAATAAGCTAATATGTGCATCTAATGAGAATAATGTACTTTGTGATTTCTTTAATGAAGGAATATACGACAAAAATAGAGAGTTTAAAGTAACAATTTCTCCTTCCATGGATATATTGGTTTCTAGTAATTTGGAAAGGCTTTTATATCATATTAGCAATGAAAATAATCACAAAGTAGATAGCTTTATGAGAGAACTAAATGATAAAGGTCAATATATTATAGATGAAAATATGAAAAATGAACTAGATAGTTTTTACTCTAATTTTGCTAGTGATGAAGAAACTTATAAAGCTATAAGAGATATTTTTAAAGACACATCATATTTAGTTGACACACATACGGCCGTAGCTTATAAGGCATATATAGATTATAAACAAGCTACTGGAGATAATAGAAAAACTATCGTTGTATCCACAGCTAGTCCGTTCAAATTTCCTAGAGATGTATGTAAGGCATTAAAAATAGATAATGATAAGCTCAGTGATTTTGATTTAGTGCATAAACTTTCTTCTTTTGCGGAAGTAGAGATTCCAAATGCTATAAATAATATAGAGAGTAAAGATATACTTCATAATAATGTATGTAAAAAGGAAGAAATAAAAGAAGAAATAAAAAAATTTCTTAAGGTATAGGTGATAAGTATGATAGAAGTAGTAGTACCAGCTACAAGTGCTAATTTTGGACCTGGCTTTGATACTTTAGGTGTAGCGTTGAATTTATATAACAAATTTTATATAGAAGAAATAGAAAAGGGATTAATCATAGAAGGCTGTGAAGAACAGTATAGAGATGAAAATAATTTAGTATATACGTCTATGAAAAGGTGCTTTGAAAAAATAGGATATGAGGAAAAGGGAATAAAAATATCAATAAAGTCAGATATACCTCCATCAAGAGGGCTAGGTAGCAGTGCATCTTGTATAGTTGCAGGGGTACTGGGAGCTAATAGTATTGCAGGAAATAAATTAGATACAGATGATATATTAACATTAGCTACAGAAATAGAAGGTCACCCTGATAACATAGTGCCTGCACTTCTAGGAGGCATGACTACAGCAATTTATGAAAATCATAGTGTGTATTTCGATAAAATAAACATAAAAGAAGGAGTTAAGTTTTGTTCATTAATTCCTGATTTTAGATTATCTACAGAAAAAAGTAGAGCTGTTCTTCCAAAGGAGGTATCCTATAAAGATGCCATATTTAATGTAGGAAGAGTATCTCTTATGATAACATCACTTATAAATGGGAATTTTGATATGTTAAAAGTAGCGTGTCAGGACAAGCTTCATCAGCCTTATAGAGGTAAATTAATTGAATCTTATGAGGAAGTTGTAAATACAAGTAAAGAACTAGGGGCGCTAGGGGTATTTTTAAGTGGAGCAGGTCCTACAATAATGACATTATTAGAAGAAAAAAACATGGAGTTTTATAATAATATAAAAAGCGCGTTAAAAAGTTTAAATGGAGAATGGATTATAAAGGAGCTTTATTTAGATTTAAAAGGGGCTACGGTAAGGGAATATTAAATTTAAAAAAAAGTGGGGTAATAACAATGGATAATGTAATAGTTGCTAAATTTGGGGGAAGCTCTCTTGCAGACAGTGCCCAATTTAATAAGGTTAAATCTATAGCACTAGCTAATAAAAATAGAAGATATATAGTTCCATCAGCACCAGGGAAAAGATATAAGGAAGATCATAAAATTACAGATTTACTTTATTTATGTCATGCTCATGTTGAACAGAACATTCCATTTGGGGATGTATTTAGCGTAATTGAAAATAGATTTTTAGAACTAGTACAAGAACTAGATGTAACCATCGATATTAAAAAATACTTGAAAGAGATAAAAGCTAATATAGCACAAGGAGCCTCTGCGGATTATACAGCAAGTAGAGGGGAGTATTTAAATGGACTTATATTAGCTGATTTTCTTAAATATGAGTTCGTTGATCCAGTAGAGATAGTTTTCTTTAATGAAAAGGGAGTTTTTGATGAAGAAAGAACTCAAAGAGCTGTAAGTGAAAGATTACTAAAGATAGATAAGGCAGTGATACCTGGATTTTATGGCGCTACGCCAAATGGAGAGGTAAGAACTTTTTCAAGAGGTGGTTCAGACGTAACTGGGTCCATTATTGCAAGGGGAGTAAATGCAAATTTATATGAAAACTGGACAGATGTATCTGGATTTTTAATGGCAGACCCTAGAATAGTAGAAAACCCTAAGAATATTAAAAATATTACCTATAGAGAACTAAGAGAACTGTCTTACATGGGAGCTACAGTATTACATGAAGAAGCAATCTTTCCTGTAAGAAAGGCAAATATCCCTATAAATATTAAAAATACAAATAGTCCTGATGATGAAGGAACTTATATAATAAATGATTTATTACCAGCAAGCTACGCAGGAAGTATTACAGGAGTAGCAGGAAAAAAGGATTTTACCATTATAACTATTGAAAAAAGTATGATGAATATAGAACAGGGCTATTGTAGAAGAATTCTTTCAGTATTAGAAGACAATAGTGTATCCTTTGAACATATCCCTTCAGGGGTAGATACAGTATCCCTTGTTATAGCACAATCACAGCTTGATGGTAAATTAGAAAGAATAATAAAGGAAATAGAAATTAAATGTAAACCTGATTCCATAGATGTACATCCTGATATAGCATTAGTAGCTGTAGTTGGCATAGGTATGCTAAGGACAATAGGAATATCAGCTAAAATTTTTGAAGCTTTAGCCAAGGAGGACATAAATGTAACAATGATAAGTCAGGGGTCTAGCGAGATAAATATAATCGTGGGAGTTGAAAATAGTAATTTTGAAAATGCAGTAAGAGCCATATATAACGCATTTTCGAAATAAGCCTTTATAAATTATGAATTGGGGGAAGTATGTATGCAAAAAGTAAAAATAGCTTTATTAGGTCTTGGTAATGTGGGTAAAGGCGTTTGGAAAATATTAAATATGAACAAAGACGAAATTTTAAAGAGATCGGGATACGATATTGAAATTAGCAAAATCCTTGTGAGAGATATTAATAAGGAACGAAACCTGGAAGTACCAAAGGAGTTATTTACTACAAATTTTCAAGAGATTATTGAAGACGACAACATTGAAATCCTTGTGGAAGTTATGGGAGGGGTAGAACCTGCCATTGACTATATGATACAAGGGATGAGAAGAAAGAAGCATATAGTTACAGCAAATAAAATGGCAATAGCTACAAATGCAGAAATTCTTTTTAAAACTTCTAGAGAAGAAGGAGTAATGTTCCACTATGAAGGCAGTGTCGGAGGTGGAATACCTATAATTCATGGCTTAAATGATAATCTTGTAGCAAATAAGATAGAGGAAGTAATAGGAATAATAAATGGTACTACAAATTATATTTTAACTAAAATGACACATGAAAAAATAAGCTTTGGGGAAGCTTTAGCGGAGGCTCAAAGCAAAGGGTATGCTGAAGCAGATCCTACTTCAGATGTAGAAGCATTTGACGCAGTTTATAAATTGTGCATTTTATCATCTTTAGCTTTTGATACAATTGTAGATGTAAATTCAATTTATAGAGAAGGAATAACTAATATAAAGCCTATTGATATAGAATACGCAAGAGAATTTGGTTATGTAATAAAGTTATTAGGTATAATTAAGGAAGTAAATGGTGAGTTGGAATTAAGAGTGCACCCAACTATGATACCTGCTGAACATCCATTAGCCAATGTGAATGACTCCTTTAATGCTATTTTTCTAAAAGGTAATGCAGTAGGGGATTTAATGCTATATGGTAGAGGTGCTGGAGAACTTCCTACAGGCAGTGCTGTGGTAGGAGATATAGTTTCTATACTAAGAAATAAGGATAAATTTGCTTATCATCCATACTCAGAAAGTAATCAATATAGAGAAGTAAGGGATATGCAAAAGGTTCAATGTGAATATTATATTAGAATAACAGTAAAGGATAAACCTGGTGTTCTAGGAGAAATATCATCTATATTTGGTGAAAACAATGTAAGTATTCTTTCTGTAATTCAAAAGGGCAAAAGGGAGGAACAGGTATCTTTGGTATTTATAACTCACAGCACAGTAGAGGAAAGTATTAATAATTCCATTAATATGATAAATGCCTTAGAGGACTCTGAGAAAATTGAAAATATAATAAGAATAGAAAATCTAGCAACCGCTTAAGAAAGAAAGGACTGTTCCATGGTACATGTTCATGTACTATGAGACAGTCCCTTTTTAAAACATTTTTGTAACCTTATCAAGTATCCCGTTAAGCTTAGCAATACATACTCCGAAGTTTGTTATAGGTACATTTTGTTCTTTGCATCGTGAAAGTCTAGATAAAAGCTGTTTTCTTGTAAACATACAGCTTCCACAGTGAACTACAAGTTTGTATTCTGTTAAATCATGAGGAAAGTCATTACCAGACTTCACATCTATTTGAAGTTTTCCCCCTACCTTTTGTTCTATCCAGCTAGGCAGCTTTTCTCTTGCTATATCTCCCTTAAGAGCATGATGAGTGCAGCCTTCTGCAATGAGTACTTTATCTCCAGGCTTCAAGTCTTCTATTGCATTTGCACCATCTTTAAACATATTTATGTCCCCTTTATACCTTGCCATAAGTATGGAAAAGGATGTTAAAGGAATAGATGAGTCAAGTATTGAATTAACTTCCTTAAATACTTGAGAGTCTGTAATAACTAAATCAGGCATTTTATTTAAAGACTTTAAAATGTCTTCAAGTTCTGTAGTTTTTACGGTAAGAGCCATAGCATCATGATCTAAGATATCTCTTATTACTTGAACCTGAGGTAGAATAAGCCTTCCTTT
Organism: Clostridium sp. HMP27; assembly: GCF_000765165.1. Lineage (NCBI taxonomy): Bacteria > Bacillati > Bacillota > Clostridia > Eubacteriales > Clostridiaceae > Clostridium > Clostridium sp. HMP27. The sequence goes on from NZ_JMFY01000012.1 coordinate 7,564, forward strand.
GGGAGCTTGAATATCTTGAGGGGCAACTACAATTACCATATCTTTAGGGTTTAGTATATCGCCCACAATACTTTCTCTTTCAAAGTCTAAAGGAGCATTTTCAATTATTGCTTCTTTGAGCCCAGATATGTTTATTTTATTTTCAGCACTAATACTTACAAAGGGTATATTAAAATCTTTTTTCAAGTTATCTTCATTTAACTTGTATAAATCTATCTTATTTATAACTCCAATAACAGGTACTTTCTTATTATGGAGTTCATTAAGCCAAGTACTTTCCATAGAAAAGTCTTTAGAGTTTCCTGCAAATAAAAGAAGCGCAATATCTGTCTTATTCATCACATCTAAGGTTTTTTCTATTCTAAGATCTCCAAGAGCTCCTTCATCATCAAGTCCTGCAGTGTCTATTATCATAACAGGGCCTATAGGTAAAAGTTCCATTGCCTTAAATACAGGATCTGTAGTGGTTCCAGCTATATCCGAAACCACAGATAAATTTTGAGAAGTTAAGGCGTTTACAAGGCTTGATTTTCCAACATTTCTTCTACCAAAAACTCCTATATGAAGTCTATTTGCTTTAGGTGTATCTAGCATTGTTAATTCTCCTTTGTGATAAAATCATTTTAAGGACTAAAATCTTAAATCTCTTTCACCATTTTCAACTCGTTTAAGTCTACTAATTGTCTCTTCTTTAGCCTTCTCATTTGATATTTTTGTAAGTTCTTCTGCTATAACTTTGTTTCCAAGGATTTTTGCTTCTTCGTCGCCATAATCAAGTAAAAATTCTTTTAATGTAAGTAATGCGTTTGGTTGACAAACGTTACATATTTGACCTGTCTTTGCAAGTCTCATAAATCTATCGCCAGTTCTTCCTTCTCTATAGCAAGCAGTACAGTAACTTGGAATATATCCATCTTTGCATAAGTCTTTTATAATTTGAAGTGGACTTCTATGGTCTCCTACAACAAATTGAGGTTTTTGATGTTCTATTTTTTGAGAATCTGTATATCCACCAACTCCAGTACAGGAGCCAGAGCTTACTTGAGATATTCCAAGATTTATAACTTCATTTCTGAAATCAGTATCTTCTCTTGTTGAAAGTATCATTCCAGTGTATGGGACTGCAAGTCTTACAACAGCTACAATTCTTTTAAATTCCTCATCAGAAACTAAGTATGGGTAATCTTTCAAGGATACTCCTTCAGCAGGCCTAATTCTTGGGAAAGATATTGTGTGAGGTCCAACCCCTGTAGCTTTTTCTAAGTGATCAGCATGCATTAGCATAGCTATGGTTTCATATTTGTAATCATAAAGCCCGTAGAGTACTCCAATTCCTACATCATCGATTCCTGCCATTCTTGCTCTGTGATGAGCTGTAGTATGATAGTCATAATTATGCTTTGGTCCCTTTGGATGTATTTTTTCGTAAGTATCTTTATGATAAGTTTCTTGGAATAAAATATAAGTACCAATATCTGCGTCCTTTAATCTTTTATAATCTTCCACTGTAGTTGCAGCTATGTTTACATTTATACGTCTTATACTTCCGTTTTCAAACTTTAATGAGTATATGGTTTTTATGCAGTCAATTATATAATCTAAGGAGCAATTTACAGGGTCTTCTCCGGCTTCTAAGGCAAGTCTTTTATGTCCCATGGATTCAAGGATTTTAACTTCTTCAGCTATTTCTTCCATGCTAAGTTTTCTTCTTGTTAAGGAAGAGTTAGAACACTTATATCCGCAATATGTGCATCCATTTACGCAGTAATCACTTACATATAATGGAGCAAACATAACAATTCTTCTTCCGTATATCTTTTCTTTAATGTCCTTAGCAACTGTATATATTTCTTCTAGTATATCCTCATCATTTACACTTAACAAAACCCCAGCTTCTTTAGGTGTAAGTCCTTTGTATAATTTAGCTTTTTCTAAAAGTGATTTCACGTATTCTTTATCTTTGGAAAGTTTTTCGCCTTCATCTATTGTTTGTAGTATCTCTGAATCAATTATAAATTCCTCTGATTTATACTCTCTCATTATTAATACACTCCTTTATATGAAATACTCGAGATAAAAATAAAAGCTCTTCTACCCCAAAAGGGTAGAAGAGCAGAATTTTGTCTTACCAAAATTAAGCTATAGCACTTCGTGTCCTTTTGCTTAGAATAATCCTTGCAATTAGAATGATGCATGCCTTCATGCATCCCTTTATTAAGAGTTTTAAATCCAAATAAGGGGATATTTATTAGTCACTATTATAATATTAATTATAGTTTTAAATATGATAAATAACAACTGTTATTTATTATTTTACTGGATACTTCCAAGCAGAAATACCCTTATTTAAGTGATATACGTTAGTGAAGTTGTTCTTTAATAAATGCTTAATTGCCATAGGGCTTCTTCCGCCAGAGGCACAGTAAACAAGAATAGGCTTATCTTTGAATTCTTCAAGTTCATTAATTCTAGAAGGCATCTCATGTATAGGAAAAGATTTTGCATTAGGTATATGGCCAGAACTAAACTCTTCTTTTGTTCTAACATCTAATATAATAACGTCTTTACTTTGATTTATAAATCTATAGGTTTCCTCAGGAGAAAGATTTTTCACATTTTCATTGTTTACAATAGACCTTCTTCTAAGTATATTAAAAAGGGCAACAGCTGCAAACACTGCAAGTAGTATTTTGTCCATATATGCACCATCCTCTGTATTGTTATATTTAAATATTACGATGTTAATATTATAACATAAAGAATAAATATTACGAAGGAAAATTTCGTTATAGAGTGCTAAACAATAAACAATTTATGAAGTTTTTATGAAATAAGTTTATTTTATATATGGCAACTTTTGCATCATTACATATAATATTAATGAAATATTAAAAAGAGGTGTATTATTAATTGTCAATTTTTTATGATGGATTTGATATTAGAGATTTAGACAAGAATGGAGAATACACTTATCCAGATAGAAACATGTGCCCTTATTATCAATATTATTTAAAAAAATTTAGATGTCCATTTATGCAAGAGACAAATGAATATAATAGACAGCTTGAGCAGCCGGGCATGCCAGGAAGTCCTCAGGACATTCAAATCCCACCACCACCCAAAACTATACCACCTAAGCCTCAAAGTGCAGGCTCTCAACCTGGTGCTGTAAAACCATGCGATAATAGATATATATATATTTGGCTTACAAATGGACAGTCGTTTTGGGCCTATTTAACCTTTGTAGGAGGAACTTCTGTTGCAGGCTATATGTGGACCAGAACTGGTTGGAAATACTTTGGAATTGATACAAATAAAATAGATACTTTTGTATGCTATTAGGTTTTACAATCTCTCATTCCTATTATTTAGTAGCTAAAACCATAGTTAAAGGCTTAGCTGTGAATCACTAGGCCTTTAAGATGTATTGTATTGGCTACAGTAGTTTCTTGTACTATGATGATTATATATAATAAGAAAAAACAAGGTGGAAATCACCTTAATTTTTTTTGTTCATTTATTCTTTTACCAAAATCGTAAGAGCTATAAATTCCTTGGTAAATTTCTTTTAATCACTCACCCTTATAGAACAAAATGCATAAGATAACATTAGCTAATATTAAAAGTTAGCCTAAGCTAACAATTATAAAAAAGTGAGGGGTTCATTAAAAATGGAGACTTTAAATAATGCAAAGGTAGGAAACTTTGTAGAAGTTCAAGATATATTTGCGCAAGGATTGTTAAGAGAAAGAATGCTTGCTTTAGGAGTTACCAAAGGTACAAATATAGAGGTTATAAGAAGAGGGCCTTCAGGAGACCCAACGGTATATGATATTAGAGGAGCGATGATTGCCTTAAGAAAAGAAGAAGCATCGTTAATAATGATTTCTTAAAAGAAACATCTTAATGAATTGAGATGTACTGATTTGCAAAGAAATCAAAGATCTCTAAAAATCATGTAGCAATTAATAGGAGGATTTAAGATGGGACTGACCTATAAGTCCACAGGGATGGAAGCACTAACTGAACTATACAAGGTGGACAAAAGGGAAGGACAATACGTTATAGCATTAGCTGGGAATCCGAACACCGGGAAAAGTACTGTGTTTAATGCTTTAACTGGACTTCACCAGCATACAGGAAATTGGCCTGGAAAGACTGTTGCAAATGCAAGGGGAGAATTCAAGGTAAAAGATACAGAATATATACTAGTAGACTTGCCTGGAACCTATTCGCTTTTTGCATCCTCTGTGGAAGAAGAAGTTGCAAGGGATTTTATTTGCTTTGGAAATCCTGATGCAGTTATTGTTGTAACGGATGCAACTTGTCTTGAAAGAAACATGAATTTAGCCTATCAAGTGATGGAACTTACAGACAACGTAATACTATGTATTAATTTAATAGATGAAGCAAAGAAGAAGGCTATAATAATTAACAGTAAAGGGATAGAGGAAGAGCTTGGAATACCTGTGATACTTTCAGCAGCAAGAAGTAATATTGGTATAGAGGAATTAAAGGAGGCAGTTTATAAGGTTTCTTCTGAGGAGATAAAACCAAACCCTAAAAAGATAATATATCAAGATTATATCGAAGAAATGATTAATCATATGCAGCCGTTTGCAGAGGAAAGAGTACAAGTTGTTAACTCAAGATGGCTTTCGCTACGTCTTATTGATGGAGATAAAGGCATTACAAGTACGATTTTAAAAGGAATAGATGAAAATATATCTGAGGAGTTATTAAGGAGTGCAGAAAATTTAAGGTTAACTCATGAAAAAAGGGAAATAAGGGATGATATAACCTATCAAATTTACAAAAAAGCAGAATATATTAGGGACAAATATGTAACTAAAGATAAAAGCAAAAATAGTAGGGATAGAATTATTGATAATTATATAACATCAAGGATTTTTGGTATCCCAATAATGCTTCTAATATTAGCAATGATATTTTGGCTTACAATAACGGGAGCTAATATACCTTCAAAAGTTCTCTCAAATTTGCTATTTGGATTTGAAGAAGTTCTAACTAAATGGTTTAACCAGATTGATGCACCAGCTTGGCTTTATGGAGTTTTAGTGCTTGGTCTTTATCGAACCTTAGCATGGGTGGTCTCTGTAATGCTTCCTCCGATGGCAATATTTTTTCCGCTGTTTACACTACTTGAGGATTTAGGGTATTTGCCAAGGGTGGCATTTAACTTAGACCATCTCTTCAAAAAAGCTTGCGCTCATGGAAAACAGTGCTTAACAATGTGTATGGGAATTGGATGTAATGCAGCAGGTATTGTTGGATGCAGAATTATTGAGTCGCCTAGAGAAAGAATTATTGCAATACTAACAAATAATTTTATGCCTTGTAATGGAAGATTTCCAACGCTGATCGCTATTTCATCAGTATTTTTGCTTACAAGTAATAATAAAATTTCAAATATCTATCCAACCTTGGCCATTACTATAATGGTTGTAATTGGAGTAATAGTTACATTGATTGTTTCATATACACTTTCTAAAACCCTGCTTAAGGGTGTACCTTCAAGTTTTACATTGGAGCTTCCTCCTTATAGAAAACCTCAATTCGGAAGAATTTTATATACATCTATTATTGATAGAACCATATTTGTGTTAGGAAGAGCCATAACTGTTGCAGCACCAGCAGGGGCTCTTACGTGGATACTTGGGAATGTATATATTGGAGATTTAAGTATAATAGCTCATGCTGCGAATTTACTACAGCCATTAGCTAAGTTAATAGGGCTAGATGGATACATTTTAATGGCATTTATTTTAGGACTACCTGCAAATGAAATTGTACTGCCTATACTTTTAATGTCTTATTTGTCAACTGGTTCTATGGTTGAATTTGAAAGTATAGATTCTCTCAGGCAAATTTTATTAAGCCATGGGTGGACCTATCTAACGGCTTTAAACATGATGCTATTTAGCTTACTTCATTGGCCTTGTGCAACCACAATTTTAACTATAAAAAAAGAAACAGGAAGTAAAAAGTGGACTTTGCTTGGGATGCTAATTCCAACAGGGATTGCTTTTACTGTTTGCCTTATTACTACTGGCATTGCACGCATTATAACAATTTTGTTGTAAGTTTTACCAAGTGATTTTTCATATTTTCTACACATTTTGTTGATATATTAATTCTATTATCTGTTAACCCATTAACCCTAAAACTCCCCATAACATAAAATAGAGGTAAGTCACTTAAAGACTTACCTCTATTTTAATATATAATTATTTGACTATTGTGTATAAAAAGCAATTAGTGTTTTAATATAATATATAACTTGAAAGTTTAAGGAGACATACCATGAATAAAAAGAAAGTTTTACTAGTGGATGATGAAATGAAAATTTTGGAGGTAGTAAAGTCTTACTTGCAAAAAGAGGAATTTGAAGTGCATGAAGCAGTAACTGGAATAGAGGCTTTAGAGAAGTTTAATGAGTTAAATCCTTCTTTAGTTATATTGGATTTAATGCTTCCAGATTTAACCGGAGAGGAAGTATGCAAAAGTATAAGAGCGGTGTCTAGGGTTCCTATTATAATGCTTACAGCAAAGGTGGAGGAAGATAGCATTTTAAATGGATTTGATATAGGGGCAGATGATTATGTTACAAAGCCATTTAGTCCTAAACAATTAGTTGCAAGGGTTATAGCGCTTCTTAGAAGATCTGAAGAAGATATGGGACTTCTTTCAAATTATTATTCTTACAATAATGATGAGTTGACTGTAGATGCTTCAACTTATGAGGTTAAAAGAGATGGAGAAATAATAAATTTAACTAGCACAGAACTTAATATACTTGTAGCTATGATTAAATATCCTAATAAAGTATTTACTCGAGAAGAGTTAGTTTGTAAAGCCTTGGGGGAGGATTTTGAGGGCTTTGATAGAGTTATAGATTCGCATATTAAGAATTTAAGAAGGAAGATAGAAAGAGACACTAGAAAACCTCAATACATAAAAACAGTACACGGAGTAGGATATAAGTTTGGTGGTGAAGCTTAGATATGGTAACTTTAAGGAAAAGGCTTGTGATGTCTTATATAATGGTAGCAATGATATGTGTATTTTTAATAGGTATATTTTCTAATATATTTTTAGAAAAGCAGTTCAAAAGCTATGTACTATCTGCCCATGAAAATAAGGTAAAGGGAGTAGTGGCCTCTATTACTGATCAATTTAGTAAAGATGGAGATGTAAATTTAGCATTTATAGAAGCTGTAGGAGTCGAAGCTTTAGAAAATGGACTTATTATAAGCATATCAAATAGTAATGATGAAATTATATGGGATGCAAGTGTTTATGATAGTGGACGGTGTGAAGCAATACTTACAAATATGGCAAAGAATATGATGGATAGGTATTCAAATTGGAAGGGTAAATACGTGGAAATTAAATATCCTATGGTTAATGCAAATAACATTATTGGCAGTGTAAAAGTTGGATATTATGGACCATTCTACTATAGTGATAATGATTTAGCTTTCTTAAAAAAGCTAAATGCTTTGTTTATAGGAGTAGGAACGGTATCCTTATTAATGGCTATAATGGTTGGACTTATTATGGCTTCTGCACTAGCAAGGCCTTTATATAAAGTTATAAAGGCATCCAAGGGTATTCGTAGAGGGGAATATAAAAATAGAATAAATGAAGTATCTAATGTAGTAGAAATTAAAAATCTTATTGATACAATAAATGACTTGGCAAAAACTCTAGAAAATCAAGAGTATTTAAGAAAAAGATTAACTCAAGATGTAGCTCATGAACTTAGAACACCTTTGACTACACTTCAAAGTCATATGGAAGCAATGATTGATGGAGTATGGGAACCTACTATTGAAAGAATTAAAAGTTGTCATGAAGAATCCATAAGAATAAACAAGTTAGTTGGAGATTTAGAGAAACTATCAAGATATGAAAGTGATAAGTTTTTACTTAATAAGTCAAAGTTTAATATTGGAGAACTTATAGGAAATATAATAATGAATTTTGAAAATGAATATATGAATAAAAATGTAGAACTGAAATATAAAAGTTTAAGTAAATGTATAACTGGGGATAAAGATAAGATAAGTCAGATAGTAGTAAATTTATTATCAAATGCCTTAAAGTATACAAAAGAAGGCGGAAATGTAGATGTTATTTTAGAGGAAGAAAGCAAGAATATTGTCTTAACTGTAAGGGATACAGGTATTGGAATTTCTAAGGAAGATTTACCTCATATTTTTGAGCGTTTCTATAGAGCTGACAAGTCGAGAACTCGGATAACAGGGGGAGCTGGAATAGGGCTGGCTATAGTAAGGAGTGTTATAGAGGCACATAATGGGAAGGTGATTGTGGAAAGTAACATAAATGAAGGAACCGTGTTTAAGGTATTCTTACCTATATAGAATTACATATATACCTATATTAGGAAGGTATGCCATTAAAAAAAATTCAGCTTTTATTGATAAATTATTCAATATCTTTTACAATAAAGATGGCGTACTATAAACTTTAAAGGAAAAGGAGGGGGATGTCTTGAATAAAAGAATAAAAATTTATGCAAGCATACTTACAGTTGTACTTATGAGTAGTAGTACTGTACAAGCTGCGCCGAGGGTAAATTCAACACAGCGTATAAATAATAGACAGGTTACAGGAAGCATACAGGACAGAATAGAAGAAGCGGAAAATAAAATAGAACAATTTGACAACAAGATAGAATCTACTTTATCGGAGGTAGAAAGCTACAAGAAAAGAATAAGTGAAACGGAAAAAAGTATTAAGAAATCAGATGAAGAACTAAAGGAAGCTGAGAAAAAGTTACAGGAGCAACAAGAGAAGTTTAAAGACAGAATGAGAGTTATGTACATAAGTGGACAAACAGGATACATAGAGGTGCTGTTTGAATCAGAAGGATTTGGAGATTTTATATCAAGAATTGACATGGTTAAAAGTATACTTGGCCATGACAAGAAGGTATTGACTTCAATTAAGGCCAATAAGGAGCAAATAAATAATAAGAAAAAACAGTTAACTAATGAAAAGGAAAAGCTTCTAGTTTTAAAGAAGGATAGCGAAAGCAAGCTTATAAAAGCAAGAGAAGATATGAATGAACAAAAGAAGTTAATTGCTAAGCTAAATCAAGAATCAAGGGTATACGCCGCAAATATTCAGGTTGCTACAACTAGTAGTAATTCTAACGTTAAAAATACAATGAACTCAACTCCTTCTAGAGGAGGAACAGTTAGTGGAGATGCAGGGCAAGTACTAGCTTATGCTCAGAAGTTTTTAGGAACCCCTTATCTATGGGGAGGAACTACTCCAAATGGATTTGATTGTTCAGGGTTTACTCAATATGTATTTAGACATTTTGGAGTTAGTTTAGGTAGAACTACATATGACCAAATAAATAATGGAGTTTCCGTATCCAGAGGAGAACTACAACCAGGCGATTTAGTATTTTTTGGGAAGTCTGGTCCTACACATATGGGAATATATGCAGGAAATAATACATATATACATGCTCCACGTACAGGAGAAGTAATTAAATTTTCAGCAATGACTAGAAGGGACTTTATAACAGGCAGAAGAGTACTAAGATAATAGTAAAGTTATTATGAGAGCATATATAGATTTATTTGAATTCAAATCTATATATGCTCTCATATTTTTGTTCATATATTGCCCTTATAAAGCACATATTCTTATATTAGCGAAAATTATGGAAAAAAACTCAAAAATAATAAAAAAATATGTAAAAAGTATCAATTTAAATGATATAATAGTATCAAAGTAAAATTTCCTACATAAAATATTCATAATTATTCCATATAATGTGGAGGTAATTACTAAGTATAATTTAAGTAATGAAACATCTTCATAAATTAAGATGTAATAATCTATAAGGAAACATGGACAAGGGGTGGGAACTTGAATAAGAAATTAAAAATTTATGCTAGTATACTAACAGTGATTTTCATTAATAGTAGTGTGGTATCTGCAGCGCCTTTATCAAAGCAGCTGCAAATTCAAAAGCAGAGATTAGAACAAGAAAAAAAGACCTATGAAGATATAACAAAAAAATTGGAAGAAAAAGAAATCGCTATAGAGCATTTGGACAATAAAATACAAAAGGCACTTGCAGAGGTTGAAGGATACAAGAGTAAAATATCAAAAACCGAAGCAAATATCGAGCAAGTAAATAAGGATATAACTAAAGCAGAAGAAGATTTGGAAAAGCAGCAGGACTTGTTTAATAAAAGAGTGAGAGCCTTATATGTTAATGGACAAGCTTCTTACTTAGATGTGCTTGTTGAGGCAGAAGGATTCTCTGATCTTATGAGTAGAGTTGAAAATGTAAGAAGAGTAATGAAATATGATAAAGAAATATTTGCTGAAATGGAGTCTCAAAGAGAAGTTTTGAATGCTAAGAAAAGTGAGTTAGATAAAGAGAAACAAAACTTAGTAGCATTTAAGAATAATAGTGAAAAGAAGTTAGCAGAGATAAAAGAATCTGCTGCTGAGCAAAAAAGGCTCATTCAAGACTTAAATAGTGAAAAGAAGATTTATGCATCAAAAATAAATACTTCGCAGGTAGCAGTAAATTCAACATTACAAGCAATCAATCAGGAAAATGCAAGAGCGGCAGAAGCTGCACGATTAGCTAGAGAAGCAGCTCAAAGTCAACAAAATAATAATTCAAATAATAGTTCAAACAATAGCTCCACACCTTCAAGAGGACCAAGCTATAGTGGTTCTGTATCAGGTAATGAGTTAGTGTCTTATGCACAGAATTTTTTAGGATTGCAATATGTTTGGGGTGGAACAACTCCAAGTGGATTTGATTGCTCGGGATACATGCAGTATGTATATGCTCATTTTGGAATTGGTATAGGAAGAACTACCTATGACCAAATACATAATGGAGTTGAAGTATCACGTTCAGAGCTTCAGCCTGGTGATCTAGTACTGTTTGGTACATGGAATGATCCTCATCATGTAGGAATGTATATAGGAGGAAATCAGTACATACATGCTCCACGTACAGGAGATGTAATAAAGATATCTCCGCTTACGAGATCTGATTATCTTACTGCTAGAAGAATACTAAATTAAAAAGTAGAGATTAGAACTAAAGTTCTAATCTCTACTTTTTTCATATTGCAATATGAGCTGTACATTTTTATATTCTACGGGATACAAGTCGGTGTTTAATCCCTTAAATTCAGGATTTGGAACATACCAGTTTTTGCCTTGAAAATAGCTTTTGAAAGGCTCTTGGCTAAATACATATCCATGGCGTGCATAAATCTCATTTCTTGCAATACCTAATTCATATTTAGTTAGGTTTTTCAAATCATATACAGATAGCTCTTGAGTAGAACTATTTGAGAAGATAAAATCTAAATTATTATTTAAGTCTTTAATATTAGGATTTTCCTTAGAAATTTCGGTATCTGGATTTGAAGTTGCAATTTTTGCAGGTTCAAATACTATACTGCTTGTATCACTTAAGTTATTCATGTCTACAACTAGGGGCTTGATATTGGAGCCTTGGTACTTAACCACCACAGGAGAGTATATGAAAAAGTCGTATTCTTTATCAGAATTAGTATTTTTTAAATCTAATTTTATATCATTTACCATTACCTCAATATTTTTATCTTGAGGAATATATATTGATTTTTTAACTATAAATGGGAAAGGTTCTATTAACCAATCATCATTTTTCTTGGTAAGTTTTATAATAAAGTTTTTGGTTGGAACCTCATCAGAGTAAATGGATACATTATAAAACATAGTATGGACTTTTTCTCCAATAGTCTTATAAAGAGCGGTATCTGCTTCTTCTATAGTAAAGTTTTTAATAGGAGCTAAGCTTAAAGCTTTTCCAAAGCTTTCTTTACTTAAAAATGGGGAAGATTGAAGTTTTGCAGTATCTAAATTTTTAAAAGCTTTTTCATAGTTTTTATTTTGTAAGTTATTAAAAAATCCATTGATGACATTTTCAGGATTGGAATTTACAGAGCTATAAGATCGAATAATGGTAAAAGATAAAACTAATAATACCAGGCCTAAAAATGCAATTATTTTTTTATTTATAGGAAATTTTATTTTAGTTGAATTTGAATTATCAGAATTAGAAAGCTTATAGCCACAACAACTACAAAATTTAGAATCTAAGCTTAAGATTTCCGTATCGCAATTTGGACATTGCATGAATATCACTCCTTTTGAACTTGCTATGAAATTTGGTATATATTAATATTATAACAAAATTAAACAATTAATAAAATGTTATTGGAAACAAAGTAATTTATTATAAATAAATTATACCAAAATTTGGAGGTATCAGTTATAACAAATTGATAAAAGCATAAATAGTACAAAATGATGCATATTTCGACTAATTGTATAGTACAAATTATTTGAAATAACTTAAAATAGCTTTAAAATGAATTAAAAATAAAACTTAAAGAAGTTTTTATGTTATTTTTAGAATATTTTGGTTGAAATGTGATGAATAAATGAATATAATATAGATAAAATAAGTAAACGTTTTACTAAAACGTTTCAGTAATAGGGGGAAATAATAGGATGAAAAAGGTACTTGGTTTAATGTTAAGTTTCATCATGGTGCTTGCACTTGCATTAACTGGTTGTGGAAGCAAGGATTCAGGAGATAAGACAGCAAAGGATTCAGGAAAAGACAAACCGTTGAAAATAGTACTAGTTCTTAACGGAAATTTAGGAGACAAGTCTTTCTTCGACTCAGCAAATGAAGGTTTAAAGCAAATTAAAGAAAAATTTAAGGCTGAAACAAAGGTAATAGAAGTTGGATCAGATCAGACAAAATGGGAGCCAACTTTAGCAGATGTATCTGAAGAAAATTGGGATATAATAATTTGTGGTACTTGGCAGATGCAGGAGCATTTAGAAAAGATAGCGCCAGAACATCCAGAAAAAAAATATATATTATTTGATGCAGCAGTAAATTATGACAAAGGTGATTTTAAAAACATATATTCAATAAACTATAAACAAAATGAAGGCTCTTTTTTAGCAGGAGCTTTAGCGGCTAAGATAACAACTTCCACTATGCCTCAAGCTAATAAAGATAAGGTTATAGGATTTGTTGGTGGAATGGATATTCCGGTTATAAACGACTTCCTTGTTGGATATATAAAAGGTGCTCAATACGTAGATAAGGATACAAAAGTTGCTATATCTTACATTGGAGATTTCTTTAACAGTGCAAAAGGTAAGGAAATGGCATTAGCACAGTTTAATCAAAAGGTTGATGTAGTATTCCCAGTTGCGTCACAAGCAGGACTTGGAGCATTAGATGCAGCTAAGCTACAGAAAAAATATGCTATAGGTGTAGATTCAGATCAGGCAATGTTATTTAAAGATGATGCTGCAAAAGCAAATTTAATAATGAGCTCAGTTCTAAAGAGAGTTGATAACTCACTTGTTAGAGCAATTGAACTTGAAAAACAAGGAAAATTACCATGGGGTAAGGCAGAAAGCTTAGGATTAAAGGAAGAAGCGGTTGGTCTTGCTGAAAATGAATTTTATAATAAAAATGTTTCAGAAGATATGAGAAAGTTTGTACAAGAAACTTCAAAGAAAATAATAGATGGAGAAATAAAAGTAGATTCAGCTATTGGAATGGATACAAAAGTTCTTAATGATATAAGAAATTCTGTAAAGTAACAGCTAAATAAATAATTACAATATTATAATGCACTGGATAATTTTCCAGTGCATTAATTAACTAATACATAAAATGTGGGAGAGGTGAAGAGTTTGTCAGATGAAATTTTATCCATGGAAAATATAACTAAGGTATATCCAAATGGAATGGTTGCAAATAAAGATGTAAATTTTTCTGTTAAATCAGGAGAAATACATGCTCTAATGGGAGAAAACGGGGCAGGTAAAAGTACACTTATGAAAATACTATTTGGGCTTGAGAAGCCAGAAGAGGGAGATATCTTATTAAAGGGACAAAAGATAAGTATAGATTCCCCAAGCACGGCTATAAAAAATGGTATAGGAATGGTGCATCAGCATTTCATGCTTGTTTCATCACTTACTGTTGCAGAAAACATGGTTTTAGGTATGGAACCAAAGAAAAATGGACTTATCGACATAGAAAAGGCAATAAAAGTTACAGAAGAAATTTCAAAGAAATATAATCTTATAGTTGATCCAAAAGCAAAGGTTTCAGATTTGCCTGTAGGAATAAAACAAAAGGTTGAAATACTAAAGGCATTACTTAGAGGAGCAGAAATACTTATACTAGATGAGCCAACTGCAGTATTAACTCCTCAAGAAACAAAGGAATTATTTGTGGAACTTATAAACTTAAAGAAAAAGGGACATACCATAATATTTATTTCTCATAAGTTAAAAGAAATAAAAGAGATATGTGATAGAATAACAATTTTAAGGGCTGGAAGAAGTATAGGGGTTTATGATGTTGCAAAAGTATCTCAAGAAGATATTTCAAGACTTATGGTAGGTCGTGATGTGGTACTTAAAATTCAAAAAGAAAAAAATAACCCAAGTAATGTGGTACTAAAGGTTAATAATATAAATCATATTGATGAAACTGGAAAGACAATATTAAATAATATAAACTTTACTGTAAGAAAAGGTGAAATACTTGGAATAGCTGGAGTAGAGGGTAATGGGCAAAGGGAACTTATAGAACTTATAACAGGACTTGAAAAGTATCATGATGGTGAAATTTTTATAGATGGACAAGAAGTTAAAAACCTAAGTATAAAGGAAATAAGAAATCTAGGTGCTTCTCATATTTCAGAAGATAGAATGATATTTGGTGCATCTGGTGAAGCCAGCATAGAGGAAAATATTATTGCAGATAGATTTGATAGTAAGGAATTAAGTAAAGGTGTGCTGCTTAGTATGTCAAAAATACACTCCATGGTTAAAGAACTTATTAAAGATTATAGAGTTAAGTGCGATAGTGCAGATCAACCAGTAAAAATGTTATCAGGTGGAAATATTCAAAAGGTTGTAGTAGCTAGAGAATTTTCATCAAATCCAAAACTTATAGTAGCAAATCAACCAACTAGAGGTATTGACGTAGGAGCAACAGAATTTATTCATAAAAAACTAGTGGAACTAAGAGATGAAGGCACAGCGGTATTATTAATATCTGCAGATTTAAATGAAGCGATGGAACTAAGTGATAGTCTAATGGTAATGTATGGAGGAGAAGTTGTAGCTTACTTCAAGGATAGCTCAAAGGTTACTGAAGAAGAGTTAGGAACATACATGCTTGGCATAAACAAACAATCTCCTGAAGAGATAAGGAGGGCTATAAATGAGTAGTAAAAAGATTGAAACTCAATTTGAGGTAATAAGAACCTTTGTAGCAATTTTACTTGCTATGACTTTAGCATTTTTAATAATTTTAGGGATAAGTAAGCAGCCAATAAATGCTATAACCACACTTTTTACAGGGCCATTTTCTTCAATAAGACGATTTGGTAATGTAATAGAAATGTCTATTCCATTTATTTTCACAGGATTATCTGTATGTGTAATGTTTCAGGCAAAACAATTTAACATGATAAGTGAAGGTGCATTTTTTATTGGAGGGGTAGCGGCCTCCTTTATAGCAGTTAAAGTAATACTTCCTATGGGGATTCATCCAATAGTAGCAATATTGTTTGGGGGTCTTATAGGAGCTTTAGCTGGATTTATTCCAGGAATACTTAAGACAAAATGGAATGCAAATGAGCTGGTATCGTCTCTTATGCTAAACTATGTTTGCCTATATTTGGGTATATATGTGATAAATAACATTATAAGAGATCCTAACTCAGGGTTTATGGCGTCATTTATATTTAATAAAACAGCAATATTTCAGAAGATAATTCCAGGTACAAGAATACATGCTGGAACATTCGTAGCAATATTATTTATAATTCTAACCTACTTATTTATGTATAGGTCAAAATGGGGATACGCTCTTAGAATGACAGGGTTAAATGAGAATTTTGCAAAGTATTCAGGAATTAATACAAAGAAAGTGATTTTATATTCACAGTTACTAGGCGGATTTATTGCAGGACTCGGTGGAGGTACAGAAGTACTTGGAATGTATCAAAGATTTCAGTGGCAGAGCCTTCCGGGATATGGATTTGATGGAATAATAGTAGCTATTTTAGCAAGAAACAATCCAATTTTAGTGCCAGTAGCAGCTGTATTCCTAGCATACCTAAGGGTTGGGGCAGATATCATGGCAAGAATGACAGATGTTCCAAGTGAGGTAATATCAGTTATACAAGCAATTATAATCATATTAATTGCAGCAAACAGATTCCTTTCAAAATGGAAACATAAGAAAATCGTTAAGCATTCTCAAGAGCAGTTGGCTGTTAAGGAGGGAAAGTAAATGGATAACTTGTTTTCACTAATATTTACAACTAGTTTTGGATATTCAATACTCAGAGTTACAACGCCTATACTTTTTGCAGCTTTAGCAGCTTTAATATCGGATAAAGCGGGAGTTATTAATATAGGACTTGAAGGTATAATGCTTTCATCTGCGTTAGCTGGTGTAATTGCTAGCGCTTTTAGCAAAAGTATAATGGTTGGAGTAGTTGCTGGAATAATAGTTGGAGTATTACTTTCTTTAGCTCTTGCATATTTTTCCTTGCATTTGAAATCTGACATAATACTAACAGGTATTGCTCTTAATTTGCTCGCTAGTGGGGGGACGGTATTTTTGTTATTTTTAGTAGCTAAAGATAAGGGAATTTCTGTTTCTTTAAAAAGTCTTGTAGTACCAGAAATATGGATCCCTTTAGTAAATAGAATACCAGTACTTGGGTCAATACTATCAGGACATAACATATTAACATATTTATCATTATTATCAGTTGTAGTTGTACATTACTTTTTATATAGAACTCCACTAGGACTTAAGATAAGAGCTGTTGGAGAAAACCCAAATGCAGCAGATTCAGTGGGTATAAGTGTTATAAAAATACAATACTTAGCTTTAATAATGAGCGGTATATTTGCAGCTTTAGGTGGAGTATATATGTCCATGGGATATGTATCATGGTTCTCAAGAGATATGACTGCAGGAAGAGGGTTTATAGCTCTTGCAGCTGAAGCTATGGGAAGAGGAACTCCTATAGGAACTTTTGCAGCTGCCTTAATATTTGGATTTGCAGATGCCTTATCTAATGTAATGCAGTCTTTAAGAGTGCCGGCGGAATTTGTTCAAATGGTGCCATATTTAACTACAATATTTGGACTAGTTATATACTCAATACAGCAAACTAACAAGATTAAGAAAATTAGGAGGAAATAAACATGAGAATACCAGTGATAATAGATTGTGACCCAGGGCATGATGACGCAATAGCTCTATTACTTGCTTTTGCTAGTGAAAGATTAGATGTAAAGGCAGTAACTATAGTTGCCGGAAACCAAACTCAAGAAAAGACATTAAACAATGCCTTAAAGGTTTTAAGTTTTGCAGGGGTAGATGTGCCTGTAGCAAAGGGAGATGATAAACCCCTAATGAGAGATTTAATAATCGCACCAGAAGTTCATGGAGATAGTGGACTTGATGGCCCAGAACTTCCAGAGTCAAATTTAAAAGCTGTGGATATATCTGCAATTGAACTTATAGCAAAAACAATTAGGGAAAGTGATAGAAAGGTTACTTTGATACCAACAGGAGCATTAACAAATATAGCAAAGTTTCTTTTATGCTATCCAGAATTAAAAGAAAAGATAGAAAGAATATCTCTAATGGGTGGAGCTTGTTTTGGTGGAAATTGGAGTCCAGCTGCAGAATTTAATATATTAGTAGATCCAGAAGCTGCAGATATAGTGTTTAAGTCTGGAATACCAATAACAATGAGTGGGCTTGATGTAACGCATAAGGCTTTAATTTATGATGAGGATGTAGAAAGAATAAGAAATGTTGGTGGAAAAGTTGCTGCGATGGTTGCAGAACTTTTAGACTTCTTTTCTAAATTTCATATGGATATGGGATTTAAGGGAAGTCCACTTCATGATCCTTGTGCAGTAGCTTGGGTTATTGACCCATCAATAATGACTACTAAAAAGCTTCATGTGGATATAGAAACTAAGGGAGAACATACATTAGGAGCAACAGTTGTTGACTATTATGATGTGCTTAAAAAAGAAAAAAATGCAGATGTTGCTTTTGATATAGACAGGGAAAGATTTGTAGATATGTTAGTAGAAGCTATGGAACACTACAATTAAGGAGTGAATTATACATGAAAATACCTGTAATTATAGATACAGATCCAGGAATAGATGATGCCTTAGCGCTATTTTTGGCATTTTCATCGGAAAAGTTGGATATAAGGGCTGTGACTTCTGTAGGAGGTAATATACCTTTAGAAAAGACTACTAAAAACTCTATGGACCTTGTAAGTTATATGGGAGCTAATACGAAAGTAGCTAAGGGGTCAGCTGGTCCTATTTTAAGAAAGCTTCATACTGCAGAATATGTACATGGGGAAACTGGACTCCATTCTGTAGTCTTACCTGACGGAAATATAAAACTTTATGAAAAAAGCGCTTGGGATACCATATATGAAGAGGCTATAAAGTGTGAGGGAAAGCTTAATATAATAGCACTAGGACCTCTTACAAATATAGCGATAGCTTTAATAAAGTATCCAGATTTAGTGCATAAAATTGAAAAGATAACTCTTATGGGGGGATCTTGCTATATAGGAAACACTACTCCGTCAGCAGAATTTAATATATATGTGGATGCAGAAGCTGCAGATATGGTATTTAAATCGGGAATACCGGTAACTATGGTAGGGCTTGATGCAACGCATAAGGCTTTAATTTCAGATGAGGAGATAAACTATATAACTAGCAAAGAAAACAGGATTCGTGAAACTGTAAGGGAGTTCTTTCAGTGTTGCTCAAGTATATGTAAGCTTTATGGTCTTGAAGGAGCAATAGTTCATGATGCCTTAGCGGTAGCTTCGGTTATTAATCCTAATATTATTGAAAAGTATAAATACTATGTTGCGGTAGAAACAAAGAGTGAACTTACTTATGGAAAAACTGTAGTTGATATTTATAATGTTACTAAAAAGGAACCTAATGCAGAAGTTGCTATGAATGTAAATAGAGAAGGATTCGTAGAAATGTTTAGGGAGATGATGTATTCATATGAATAGGGTTGAGTCTTGGGATATGATTTTAAAGGATGCTAATATAATTGATGGGGAAGGAAATATATTTAGTGGAAAAAGTATTTACGTTAAAGACGGAAAGATAGAAAAAATATTGGATCAATATGAAGGGGGACTCGGTGAAGTAATAGAGTGCGAAAGCTATTTTATAACACCAGGTCTTGTAAATTTACACTCTCATGTACCTATGAACATACTAAAGGGATTAGCTGAGGATGTAAATATAAAGGATTGGTTTAATAAAGAAATCTTTCCTTATGAAAGTAAGTTAACACCTATGGATGTATATTATGGAGCCTTACTTGGCATAAGTGAAATGATAGATAATGGAGTGACTTCTTTTGCAGATCATTACTTCTTTGCAGATAAGGTATGTGACGCAGTTATAGAAAGTGGAATAAGAGGAGATATAGCACCTACAATCTTTGGTCTATCTGATAACTTTGAGGAAGTTTTAGAAGATGCAGCGTCACTTATAGAAAAGAGAAGAAATCAAAGTACTAGATTAAGCTTAAGAATGGGTCCCCATGCTCCCTATACGTGTCCAAATGAAAAACTTGAAAAGATTATTAAAAGGGCAAGGGAGCTAAATGTAGGAATTCATATTCACCTTTCTGAAACTTTAGAACAAGTAGAAGAAAGCTTAAAGTCTTATGGAAAAACCCCTTTTAAAATATTAAGTGAAACAGGAGGTTTTGATATCCCTGCAATAATTGCTCATGGACTATGGATTAGTGAAGAGGATTTGAATTATACAAATGACAACACTTACGTCGCGGTATGCCCTAAAACCTATATGAAACTAGGTATGGGTTATGGAGGTTTGTGGAATAATTACGACAGACTTCAACTATGTATAGGAACAGATGGAGCAGCAAGTTCAAATACATTAAATCCATTAGAGCAGTTAAGGTTATTTGCACTTATAGGAAAGGCAGAAGGTAAATCTGAGAACTTTAAGCTGAAGAGCATGTGGCAAATGTTAATGAGAGGGCATAAGGCTTTAGACTTTAATACAGGAGATATTAAAGTAGGATATGATGCAGATTTACTTGTTTGGGACTTGAATATGACAAATACATATCCTATATATAATCCTTTAACATCTATAATTTATAGTAGTGAAAGTAAAAATATCCTGCATTCTATAGTGGAAGGTAAATTTGTAAAAAGAAATGGAAAAGTTGTATTAAAAAATACCTCTTTATGGAATGAAATAGAGAGAACTTCTAAGGAAATTTTAAGTAAAGGAAAAGGAACAAATAAAATAAGTTATTAGAGGAGGAAAAGTATGAAAAAGGCATGGGAAATGGAACATGAATTGATGAGTAATGCTATACCTGTTGTATTAAGCGATGAGGAACAAACTTGGGAAATGGGAGCGCAAGAGATGGAAAATCATATAGAATTTTCTACAAGGCTTGTTTGGAAAAGCAATGTACCAGGTTCCTTTGCTCCTGAAAGAGTAATAATAGGTGCAATTCAATCTATGGAAAATATGGGATACAACGTGGAAAGAGCAGAAGCGTTAATTCCGCTTGGACTTAAGGCATTAGAAGAAGATAATATAATTGAATTAAGTAAGATAACTGCTAGAGTTTATTATGAATTAAACAATGCAAAAAAGGAGTTAGATTCCCATTACTTTAAATATAAAACATATTCCTCTTGGGCAGAGTATGAGAAATCTGTAAGTTTTCCTAAATATGATGAATGTAATATATACACAGAGAAGTTTGAAGAAAAAATTCATGCAGCTTGGATAGCTCAAATATGTGGCGGGGCGTTAGGAACAGCCATTGAAGGCTATACTTCAGACAATATAGAGAAAACTTTTGGCAATGTAACAAATTATGTTAGAAAACCAAACACTTATAATGATGATATAACTTATGAATTAGCATTTTTGAAAGCATTTGATGAAAAAGGATATAATGTAACCTCAATTGACATAGCGGAAGAATGGGTGGGGCTTATTCCCACAGGATGGTCAGCGGAGGATATTGCTTTGAAAAATATTCAAAGAGGAATATACCCTCCTTTAAGCGGGGAACTTAACAACTATTACCGTGAATGGATAGGTGCTCAGATGAGAGGTGCTATTTGTGGTATGGTAGCTCCTGGAAATGCAGGGGAAGCTGCAAGACTTGCGTGGATTGATGGTGTTATTTCACATCACAATAATGGGGTAATAGGAGAAATATTTAATGCTGTACTTGTGTCACTTGCTTTTGTAGAAAATGATGTAAAGGTTATACTTGATAAGACTATAAATTCAATTCCTAAGGATTCAGAATACTATTCAGTAATTGATTTTGCATATAATCAGTGTAAGTCAAATGACAATTGGAAAGAGGCATGGAAGGCATGTGAGGAAAAGTTTAAAATGTATAATTGGATTCATGCATATCCAAATGCAGCTGCAGAAGTAGTGGCTCTTTACTTTGGAGGAAATGATTTTGAAAAAACTATGAATATAATTTCTATGGAAGGACAAGATGTTGATTGTAATGCAGCGCAGATAGCAAGTGTATATGGTGCGATTTATGGATTTAAGGGAATAGATAAAAAATGGATAGATCCAATTGGTGATGATTTAATAACTTATGTTAGAGGCATGAAACATTTAAAAATAAGTGAGTTATCTAAGTGGACAGTTGCAGCTTTAAGGAGAGCTAATAAGGGAGAGTAAGAATGGGTGTTACTATAAAGGATATAGCTAAAGAAGCAAAGGTATCTATTGCTACTGTATCAAGAGTTATAAATAACAAAGAAGATGGTGTAGGCAAGGAGACAAGAGAAAATATACTAAAGATAATGGCAAAACATAATTATATTCCCAGTAGCTTGGCAAGAGGAATGGTTACAAAAAAGACCCATATAATAGGCCTTATATTACCGGATATAAATAATCCCTTTTTTCCTGGAATAGTAAGAGGAGCAGAAGATGCTGCAAGTAAATATGGATATAACATCATACTTTGCAATACCGATGATAAAGAAGAGAAAGAAATAGAACATATACAAATTTTAAAAGAAAAGTCTGTAGATGGAGTAATATATACCAGTACTCTTGAAAATAAAGGAGAAAATATAGAGTTATTCAGAAAGTATAAAATACCTTTTGTATCTATGGACAGAAATGGCCCTATAGATGAAGTCCCTTTTATATCTACTGATGGCGAAATGGGAATGTACAAATTAGTAGAATATTTAATCCAAAATGGGCATACACAAATAGCTTATATATCGGGTAAAAAGGGTATGTATGGAGAGTATAAGAGACTTAGGGGATATAAAAAAGCGCTAAGCAAGTATAACATACCTATCATTGATAGCCTTATAAGATATGGGGATTATAAGATAAGCGGTGGGATAAAGTGTATGGAAGAGCTTTTAGAAAAGAATTTAAAGTTTACAGCAGTGGCTTCAGAGAATGATTTAATGGCAATAGGAGCTTTAGAAGTTTTAAATAATAAAGGAATAAGGGTACCTGATGAAATATCTGTAACAGGATTTGATAATATATTTTTAACTAAAGTGACATTTCCAAAGATTACCACTGTAGCTCAACCAACTTATGAAATGGGATATAATGCTGTAGAATTGCTTCTTAAAATAATAAATAAAGAAGAAATTCCATCTAAGCAAATTATATTGGATACTAATTTAATAATAAGAAATTCAGTTACAAAATTATAATTTAAGTTGCCTTTTATGGCAACTTTTTATTTTTAATAATAAAAATACTTATTTAATAATTAAATCCAAAACAAGAATTGTTTAAGTACGCTTCCTTAATCTTAAAGTATAAAAACCTTGTGGAGGAACAAGCTAATAATACATTTAGTTATAAATTATATAAATCATGCAAGGAAGTGATTCGTTAAATGGATAAAAAGAATAGTAAAAAATTAAGTCTTAAGGCACTTGTATTGATGATTTTTACATCTGTATTTGGATTTGCAAACATGCCAAGATCTTATTATTTAATGGGATATGGAGCTATTATCTGGTATATATTTGCCGCATTTGCATTTTTTATTCCCTTTGCATTTATGATGGCGGAATTTGGATCTGCTTTTGAAAAAGAAAAGGGAGGAATTTATTCATGGATGAGTAAATCTGTGGGTCCAAAGTTTGCTTTTGTAGGAACATTTATGTGGTATGCATCCTATATCGTATGGATGGTTAATATATCATCAAGTATATGGATACCTTTTTCAACATCTATATTTGGAGATGATAGAACAGCTACGTGGGCAGCATTTGGGTTAAACTCAACTCAAGTTATCGGGATATTAGGCATAATATGGGTAGTATTAGTAACTCGCATTGCATCCAAAGGTGTGGATCAAATAACTAAAATAACCTCTATAGGAGGTACTGCAGTAGCGGCACTTAATATAGTTTTGATTGTAGGTGCGGTTCTAATTTTTATAGCAAATGGAGGAACACTTGCGCAGCCGCTTCAAGGAGGAAGGGCATTTATAAGTTCACCAAACCCTGGATATCAAACTACTATTTCTTCTTTGGGATTTTTAGTATTTGCTATATTTAGTTACGGTGGGATAGAAGTTGTAGGAGGTTTAGTTGATGAAACGGAAAATGCAAGAGTTAATTTTCCTAAGGGAATAACGTTAGCTGCGATAGTAATTTCTATAGGATATTCACTTGGAATATTTTTATGTGGGGTATTTACGAACTGGCAAGATGTTTTATCGTCCAATAGAATTCATATGGGGAATGTAGCGTATATATTGATGAAAAATTTTGGATATGAATTTGGAAGAGCATTTGGACTTGGAGAAGTTGTATCGGTTCAAATTGGAATATGGGTAGCAAGATTTGTAGGATTATCAATGTTCTTAGCTTTGACAGGGGCATTCTTTGCACTTTCTTATTCACCCTTAAAGCAGCTTATTGATGGAACTCCACACGGGCTTTGGACTCCTAAAATTGAAGAAACTAAAGATAATATACCAGTTAATGCTATGTGGGTTCAATGCGGTATTGTAGCAGTTATGATTGCGTTAGTATCATTTGGTGGAGAAGGAGCCTCTAAGTTCTTTTCAAGGCTTATACTGATGACAAATGTAGCGATGACATTACCCTACATGTTTTTATCAATAGCATTTCCTGCTTTTAAAAAGAATACTAATATAAGAAAGCCTTTTGAATTCTTTAAAAGTTACTCAATAGCATTTTTAGCAACAGCTCTTGTTACATTAACTGTTGGATTTGCAAATTTATTTACTATAATAGAGCCGACAATAATGAAGGGAGATTACATGTCAACCATATGGATGATTGTAGGACCAGTAGTATTTATTATAGCAGCCCTTATAATCTATGGAAGATACGAAAGAAAAGTTAAAAATAAAAAAGCAGCATAAAGTTAAATAATCATGAGTATATATAGTAAGTAACAAGCTTATGGGAAAGTCCCTTTAAAGGGCTTTTCCATATTAAATGTTACTTATGTAAATAGGGGATGATAAAGTGATAAATAAAGAAAGACTAATTAATAAATTTTTTGAATATGTTAAAATTGATAGTGAAAGTTTTAATGAAAATGAAATGGCACAAACTCTTATAAAAGAGATGAAAGAGTTAGGAATGAGGGTTGAAACGGATACGGCAGGAGAAAATATAGGATCAAATGCAAATAATGTATATGGGTATTTAGATGGAGATTTAACTATAGAACCAATACTATTTTGTGCCCATATGGATACTGTAAAGCCAGGTAAGGGCATAAAACCTATAATTAAAGATGAAGTTATATATAGCAGTGGTGATACAATACTTGCAGGAGATGATAAAGCAGGCATTTCATCTATCTTAGAAGCTATAAGAACTATAAAGGATAAAAATTTGTCTCATGGGCCGATAGAAGTAGTATTTACCATAGCAGAAGAAGAAGGACTTTATGGTGCTAAGGGCGTAGAATATGAAAGATTGGAATCTAAGAAAGGGTTTATAGTAGATAGTTCAAAGGAGGTAGGAGCTGTAATTGTAAAGGCCCCAGCAGAAAGTCAAATTACAGTTAAAATAAAGGGAAAGGCATCTCATGCAGGGGTTGAACCTGAGAATGGGATAAGTGCGATTCAAGTTGCTGCATATGCAATTTCAAATATGAAGCTTCTAAGAGTAGATGAGGAAACTACAGCAAACATTGGGACTATAATTGGGGGAGAAGCAACAAATGTTGTGTGTCCGTATGTTGAAGTTAAAGCAGAAGCTAGAAGTTTAAATATGGATAAATTAAATAATCAAATTGAGCATATGACAGATTGTTTTCAAAAGGCTTCAGAAAAATTCGGAGCAGAGGTTTATGTAGAAAATAAATTGAGCTATAGAAATTATGCAATAAGTGAAGATGATGAAATACTAGAGATAATAAGAGAAGCTTGTGATAAAATAGGAGTAACCTTTAAATTAGAATCAACAGGCGGAGGTAGTGACGTAAATGTATTTGCATCTAAAGGAATAAAGACAGTAAATTTGGGAACTGGAATGTCTAAGGACCATACTGTAGAGGAATATATAAAGGTGAAAGATTTAGTAAATGTAAGTAGACTAGTTCTTCAAATAATGCTTAGAAACAATAAAATTATATAAAATAGAAATTAAAATAAGGGGATAGGGGTGCATATATTTTTGGTTAAAGTAAGTCAGTGGTTTGAATATATAAGTTTAAAATTTGGAATGATTGGAGTATTTCCTAAGTTTTTACTTACATTGGGTATGGCTGGAATGCTATATTCTTTTAATAAAGTTATAGTAAAGAAAGTTGATGAGGCTAATTGGAAGTCAACGAAAATACTGACTACAAAAAAAGTTATTTCTAATATTTTAAGAATTGTTTTTATAGCGATTTTAATTCCTGTATGGGTATATGAAACCAAAGACATAATGACGTTTCTAGGACTTTTTTCAGCAGGACTTGCATTTGCACTAAAGGATTTAGTATCTAGCTTTTTAGGGTGGGTAATTATAAATTCTCATAAACCATTTACTTTAGGGGATAGAATTAAAATTGGAGACAGTATAGGAGATATAATTGAGATAAATTGGTTTTATACAACTATAATAGAAGTAACTCAAACAAGTAATGCATATGGACAAAGCACTGGAAGGCTTATTCATATACCTAATATAAAGCTCTTAAGTATCGAGGTTATTAATGGAACAGGAGGTTTTCCGTATAGTTGGAATGAAATTGAAATAAAGCTTTCAATAGATAGCAACTGGGAAAAGGCAAAAAAAATAATACTTGATAAGGCAGAAGATATTCTTGGAAATATGGAAGAGGAAGTAAGAGAAGCTTTAGACATGGCGGCTAAAACCCAACCAATCTACTATCAAAATCTATCTCATACGGTATATACTTCCCTTTCTGAGGGAAAAGTAGTTCTTACATTAAGATTTATTTGTGGCTCCAGAAGTTTTAGAACTTTGGAACATACTATAGTTGAGACTTTACTTGTTGAATTTAAAAAACACGAAGATATAAAACTTATATAGGTGAATATATGGATAAAGTTATAATGCATGTAGATATGGATGCGTTTTTTGCATCAGTTGAAGAATTAGATAATCCAAAGCTCAAGGGAAAACCTATAATAGTAGGGGGGATTGGAGAAAGAGGAGTGGTTGCAACTTGTTCTTACGAAGCAAGAAAGTATGGAGTTCATTCTGCTATGCCAATATTTATGGCGAGAAAAAAGTGCCCAATGGGTATATATCTTCCTACTAGACATGAAAGATATAAGGAAATTTCTAATAAGGTGTTTGATATACTTTATGAGCTTACCCCTAAAGTGGAACCGGTATCTATTGATGAAGCTTATTTAGACATATCGGATTTGAACATAAACACCATGGATGCGGTAGATTATATAAAATCTAGAGTGAAGAAGGAAATAGGGCTAACTATATCTATGGGAATTTCCTATAACAAGTTTTTGGCAAAACTCGGTTCGGATTGGAATAAGCCAAATGGAATAATGATAATTACAAAGGGTATGATTCCGGGTATTTTACTTCAGTTACCTATTTCTAAGATTCATGGAATAGGTAAAAAGTCTAGAGAGAAGTTAAATAACATAGGAATTTATACTGTAGAAGACCTTTATAAATTACCACAGGATTTTTTCTTTGAATACTTCGGTAAGTTTGGCGTAGAAATTTATGAAAGAATACGTGGAATAGATAGGAGAGAAGTTGAAATCACTAGAGAAAGGAAATCTGTAGGACGTGAAACTACTCTTAAAAATGATATTAAAAATAAGGATGAAATGAAGAGATATTTAAGGGAGTTTTCAAATGAGGTCTCTTGTTATCTGAAAAACAAAGGATTGTTAGGAAAAACTATAACAGTAAAAATTAAGACCTCATCCTTTGAAAATCACACAAGGAGCAAAACGCTGCTAAATTATATTGATGGTGACGAAGATATATTTAAAGTCTCTTGTGAGATATTAGATGCAATAGTATTTGAAGATAGTATTAGGCTCATTGGTCTTACGGTATCTTCACTTAGTGATAACAGTATAAGGCAGATGTCCTTCTTTAGTAACCAGTAACCAGTATTCAAGTTTCAGTAAGTTTAGTTTTGCTGCTAAAAACCTTTGGAACTGATTACTAGTTACTAAAACTCAATAATTTCTCCTCTTTTTGAAATCTTAGCTATGTTTGTTTTACCACTTTTAACTTTATGATAAAACTTCTGTGGCATAGAATAATCGTCCCAAAAGTGCATTGGTATAAATAAATCTGGATGTACTTTACTTATAAAATACTCCCCTCCTATATGAAAAAATTCTTCTAGCCTTGGATCCGTAGGGAAAAAGGCTACATTTATTTTTTTTTCAGCTATTTTCCATATTTCCTTTTTAAAGCTTAGTTCCATAGTCTCTTGATTTTCTATACAGGTATGTTTCCAATGCCACCAATTTAAATCTCCAGCATGAAAAATGGTTAATCCATCAACTTCTATAAAAAAGGATACTCCGATATCTGTAGAATCAAAAGTTTTTATTTTAATTCCTTGAAAGATAAGTTCTTTGTTAGCAAATATAAAATGATAATTCTTTTTATAATCCCGTAAAGGAACATCACAGCTCATAATATATTTAATGTTTGGGTTTATGTCACTCCAGCTAAAAATCACATCATTAAAATGATCATGATGAGCATGAGACACAAATACGTATATATTTTTTTTGCTCTTAAGTGAAGGAATATCTATAATCCCATTTTCCAATGTTGGGTCTAAATTTTGAGGGCAATTGTAGTAATAATCAAATATTAAAAAGAAGTTTTGAGTTTCTACTGCAAATCCATCATGATATAAATAATGTATTTTTGCTTTATTCATATGAACACTCCTCTGTGAAAAGCATGCATATACATTTTAACAATATTTATCTAATTATAAAAGATGAAAAATAAGCTGAATTTTGGGATGATAATAAATTTTATTGTTAAATTACCCCCTCAAATTACAAAAAAATTCCGTATAGATTTATGGGAGTATTTTTGAATGGAAGAGGGGGGTTTTTTTTGCTTGAACAAGGAAGTGTTCTTGATAGAAAATACGAAGTTATTGGGATTATTGGACAAGGTGGAATGGGAAGCGTATATTTGTGCAAGAATATAAACTTGGATACTTTATGGGCGATAAAGGAAGTCCCAAAGGAAGTAAAAAGTAATGTGAATTTTTTAGCGGAACCTAATATACTTAAGAAGCTAAAACATCCAGGTATTCCGAGGATTATAGATATATTTTATGAAAATGATAATTTGTATATGGTAGAAGATTATATAGAGGGTGAGAACTTAAAGGAATGTGTTAAAAGAAAAGGTAATTTAACTACTGAGGAGATATGTAGGATTGCATCAGAAATGGGTGAAATAGTAGAATACTTGCATAGCTTTGACCCTCCTATTATACATAGAGATTTAAAGCCTTCTAATATAATGATAACTCCAGAAGGTGGGGTAGTTTTAATAGATTTTGGAATTTCAAGAGTATATAAGCCAGGTCAAGAAAGTGATACAGTATATATTGGATCAAGGGGATATGCAGCCCCAGAACAATTTTATGGTACTGGACAATCATCTATACAAACAGATATTTATGCTCTAGGGGCTGTAATTTATTTTATGCTTACTGGAAAAGCACCATCTACGGCGTTA
The DNA here is from genome assembly GCF_000765165.1 of Clostridium sp. HMP27. Taxonomy (NCBI): domain Bacteria; kingdom Bacillati; phylum Bacillota; class Clostridia; order Eubacteriales; family Clostridiaceae; genus Clostridium; species Clostridium sp. HMP27. Next base: position 37,017 of record NZ_JMFY01000012.1, read on the forward strand.
GAGCCATTATATGATGAAAACTATGATAAAAATGTAAATGTAGACATAAGAGAAATAATAAAAAAGGCAATGAAAATTAAGGTTGAAGAAAGATATAGTTCTATTAAAGAAATGAGCAAAGAAGTCCATAAGGTCTCAGAAACAGAAGCTACAATTTTAAGAACTAGATTATTCTTAGATAAGGAATCTGTTTCAAGATATACTAAAAAGAGATCTTTACGTAAAGCCTTACTAGTATTCTTTTTAATTATTACCTTAATTATTATAGGAACGTATAGCTTGGTATATAGTTATCAGGAAACCAAAGCTAACAGGAAGGCAAATGCAGGTAATGTTAATAATATAAATGAAAATCTAGAAATAGTAGACTTAGAAGAAAGTGACGTCCCTGCTATGGAAAGCAATACTGATGAAAAGAATAATATAAATACAGATGTAGAAAACAATAAAGAATATAACGACGATGATAAAAAAGATGAGGATAAAAAGGATAAAAATAAGGTAAAGGCTAAGGGCAAATTAAAAAAGTAAAAAAGTTAAGAATTATTTTATATATTTGAATGCAAAAGTATAAACAAAAGTACTTTTGCATTTATCATTTTATGGCAAATAATAATAAAGTTAATAAACAAAAACGTTCGTAAAAAAATGTTGACTTATAGTTCGGTATCTAGTAATATATAAAATTGTGGTTTCAAAAAACTACATGTTTTCGATGGGATTATACAATTTACTACATAAAATTATGATGAAAGAGGGGCAATTTGATGGGAAATTCAAAAGAATTAAAAGGTAGCTTTTTAGATTCATACTTTGGGTTATCTGAAAATAAAACTAATATAAAAACTGAAATTCTTGCAGGTATTACGACTTTTATGACAATGGCATATATATTGATAGTAAATCCAAACATACTAAAGGATGCGGGTATGGATTTTGGAGGAGTATTTACAGCAACAGCATTAGCTACCATAGTGTCAACGCTTATTATGGGAATTTATGCAAAGCTTCCATTTGCTCAGGCACCAGGAATGGGACTTAATGCATTCTTTGCGTATACTATAGTTATAGGAATGGGACATACTTGGCAGTTTGCATTAACTGCAGCATTTTTAGAAGGAATTATATTTATAGCATTAACAGCATTTAACATAAGAGAGGCTATAATAAACTCAATACCTACAAATATAAAGAAGTCAATTTCAGTTGGTATTGGACTTTTTATAGCGTTTATAGGGCTTGAAAATGCAGGTATAGTACTTCACCCAAAGGATGGAGGAACAATACTTGCGCTTGGTAACATAACTTCTGGAGCAGGGCTACTTGCAATAATAGGAGTTATAGTAACAGGAGTGCTTCTAGCAAGAAACATAAGTGGAGCATTACTTTTAGGAATTATAATTACTACACTTATAGGATTACCTATGGGAATAACTAAGCTTCCTACAGGAATAATAAGTGCTCCTCCAAGTCTAAGCCCTGTATTTATGAAATTTGAATGGAATCATATATTTACAGCAGATATGGCTATAGCATTATTTACGTTACTGTTTATGGATATGTTTGATACAGTGGGAACTCTTGTTGGAGTATCAACTAAAGCAGGAATGCTAGATGAGAAGGGAAATGTTCCAAGAGCAAAAGAGGCTCTTTTATCAGATGCTATTGGAACTACATTAGGCGCATGCTTTGGTACAAGTACTGTAGCAACTTTCGTTGAAAGTGCATCAGGAGTTGCAGCAGGTGGAAGAACAGGACTTACAGCAGTATCTACAGCGGGAATGTTTATAATAGCATTATTTTTATCACCATTATTTTTAATGATACCAGCAGCAGCTACAGCGCCATCATTAATATTAGTCGGATTATTTATGTTATCACCTATAAAGGAAATAAATTTAGAAGATTTTAGTGAAGCTATCCCAGCTTTCTTAACAATAATTATAATGCCTTTAAGCTACAGTATTTCCGATGGTATAGTATTTGGAATAGTATCTTATGTGCTATTAAAGTTATTAACAGGAAAACAAAAGGATATAACAATAACAACATATATAATAGCAGCACTGTTTGTATTAAAGTTCTTAATTTAGGAATATAGGTACTAGGTGCTAGAAAAGTGAAAAGTCTCGTATGAGGCTTTTCTTTTTTGTATAAAAAATAAAAACTTGTCAAGAATTTAATAGAAAACTGAGTTTATTAAGCAAGGTGGTGTTAAATTTGAAGGTTGGTATTCCTAAGGGTCTTTTATTTTATAGATATCATAATTTTTATATAACTTTTTTTGAAGAGCTTAGCTTGGAAATAGTACTATCTCCTAATACAAATAAAGATATATTAAATGAGGGAGTTAGATATTGTGTAGATGAAGCTTGTGTACCAATGAAGATATTCCATGGTCATTGTGCTTATCTTAGAGATAAGTGCGATTTTATATTCATACCTAGAATAATGAAGCTTTATGAAAATGAATATATATGTCCTAAATTTTGTGGACTTGTAGAAATGGTTCAAAATAGTATCCCAAATATGCCAACGATAATTTCAGAGCCTATATATGCGGATAGTTTAAAAAGTTTAAAAAAATGGGCTTTTAAGGTAGGCGTTAAATTTACTAAGAATATAGTAGCTATTAATAAGGCCTTTAATGCAGCATTGAAGAAACAAAATGGATACATAGGTGGATTAAATGATAAGGAATTTAAAATAAAGGTGGCATTAATAGGGCATCCATATAATTTGTATGATAGCTATATTAATATGAATTTAGTAGAAAAGCTAAATAAGTTAGGAATAGGAGTTATCACAGAAGAACATATAGGGACTTCTTATATAAATAAAGAGGTAGAAAAGTTATTTAAAAAACCATTTTGGACCTTTGCAAGAAATTCTTATGGTTTTGGAGCATATATGGCTGAAAATAAGCTAGCCGATGGAATAATATACGCCTCATCTTTTGCCTGTGGCATAGACTCTGTAGTAGTTGATCTTATAAAACATAGAATAGAAGGTTTCCCTTTCCTGGAGCTTAAGATAGATGAGCAGACTGGGGAGGCTGGATTTGTTACAAGGCTAGAAGCATTTACAGATATGCTGAAAAGAAAGGAGGCAGAGGTGATATGAAGGTAACTTTTCCCCAACTTGGGAATACATACTTTGCTGTAAAAGCTATATTTGATGACATAGGGATAGAATATATTTTACCGCCTGTAAGCAATAAAACTTGTCTTGAAATGGGTGTGAAGATTTCTCCAGAAGAAATGTGCTTCCCATTTAAAATAATGATGGGGGCTTACATACAAAGTATTGAAAATGGAGCAGATACTATAATTTTGCCTGGAAGCTGTGGGCCCTGTAGATATGGAGAATACTGCGAATTACAAATGAATATATTAAGAAAGCTAGGGTATAACGTTAAATTTATAGTGATAGATGCGCCAGGAGGTATAGGAAAAGATGAACTTTTAAGCAGGATAGCAGAGATAGGAAAGTATTCAAAAAAATCAAGAAACCAAAAAATAGTAGCAGTTTTAAAAGGATATAAAATTATAAGTCTAATAGATGGACTAGAGAGAAAAGCAAGGCTTCTTTCAGGGTATGAGGTAAGTAGGGGGGAGTGTAAAAGGCTATTAAGAGAATGTAAGAAAAAAGCCTTAAGTGCTTTAGGATCTAAAGAAATGATTAAGGTACTTATGGAGTATAAAGAAAAGCTAGACAATGTGAAGCTAGATAAACATAGAAAGCCAATTAAGATAGCTATAATAGGAGAAATATATACTATATTAGAGCCGTTTTCAAACCAGTACATTGAAGATAAACTTATGGATATGGGGATATCTACTCAAAAAAGCTTAACTCCAAGTTGGTGGGTTAAAAATACTGTACTATCTCCATTTAAATTAAATTCCATAAACATAAGAAGAGCTTCTAAAAAATATCTTCCTTTGTATATCGGTGGGCATAGTAGAGAGTGTGTTGGAGAGGCAGTACTTGCACATAAAAATGGGTTCGACGGAGCTGTTCAAATACTGCCCATGGGGTGTATGCCGGAAATTGTATCAAAGTCAATTTTACCAACAATAGCTAGTGATAAAAACTTTCCTATTATGACTTTGGTAGTAGATGAAATGACTGGGCAGGCAGGATTTGATACAAGGATAGAAGCTTTTGCTGATTTGTTAGAAAGGAGAAGAGGTAATAATGTATTATATGGGAATTGATGTAGGATCAGTGAGTACTGATATAGTTTTAATAGATGAAGAAAGTAATGTAGTTGATGGATTATATTTAAGAACTAAAGGAAGACCTATACAGGTTATTCAAGATGGATTTAGAAAACTTAGAGAAAAATACAGGGATGAAGATATAAGGTCCGTAGGAACTACAGGAAGCGGAAGAAAGATTTCTGGATTTTTAGTAGGAGCGGATTCAGTAAAAAATGAAATAACAGCCCATGCTGTAGCAGCGTTGGAGATTGATCCACAGGTAAAAACTATAATTGAGATAGGTGGTCAGGATTCTAAGATAATAATACTTAAGGACGGAATAGTAACAGATTTTGCAATGAATACGGTGTGTGCAGCGGGTACAGGTTCCTTTTTAGATAGGCAGGCAGAGAGGCTCGGAGTGCCTATAGAAAATTTTGGAGTAATGGCTCTTGAATCTAAAAATTCTGTGCGTATCGCTGGAAGATGCGCGGTGTTTGCAGAATCTGATATGATACATAAGCAGCAAGTGGGACACAAACAGGAAGATATAATAAGAGGGCTTTGTGAAGCGCTAGTTAGAAATTATTTAAATAACGTAGGCAAGGGAAAAGATATCAAGGATAAGATATTTTTTCAAGGTGGAGTTGCAGCAAATGAAGGCATGAAAAAAGTTTTTGAAGAAACCTTAGGTACCAATGTATATGTGCCAAAGCATTATGGGCTTATGGGAGCTATAGGAGCTGCAATTTTAAGTAAAGAAAGAGTAAAGGCTCAGGGGTATACTAATTTTAAAGGATTTAATGTTTCTGAAAGTGCATTTAGCTCAGAAAGCTTTGAATGTACGGGGTGTCCCAATGGATGTGAAATAATAAGCATAAAAAGTGATGGCGTAATTATAGGCAATTTAGGAGATAGGTGTGGAAAGTGGAGCAGCGTTAATTCTCAAGTTACCGTTTCAAGCTAAGGGTTATAATTTGGTATGATAAATGCTATGTAAAGAAGTAATCACATATAATTTATGGGAGGTGATTACTTTGAGTATAGATATAACAGAAAAAGTATTGAAATATCTAGATAAAAGGAAGATTCACTCTTTAGTTATAGACTTAATACCTAACGAAACTAATCCAGGATGAGGAACTTGTAGTGGTACCAGGCGGTACTATGAACCCTATGTGTATTTAAAAAATAATAATTTAAATGTAGATAAGTATGAAGTATTTAATATTTTTAATATAGAAGTATTTTTGAGTAAGAAAATATTTGATACGAGGATAGAAGATATAACTATAGACTTAGAGGAAGCGTTTTTTATCAAAAAACTTGTATTAAAAAATTTAGGGATAATACTCCTATAAATACATCTGTTGCAATATTGCATTGTGATGTAATATTGCAACAGATGTATTATATATATTCGTATTAGTAGTAAGTATACAGCTTATGTAAAAGAATTTGTTGCGGTAATGCAACAAATTCTTTTTAATTTCCCCTTATAAATATAGGGTTTCTAATAATAACTAGCTATAAATTATAGTGAATGGTAATAGTTGCTTAAGGTTTAGCATGAATAACACCAATTGGTATAAAATTTGCTTTGACTAATCAGTAAGACTATTATTTATTTTAGGGGGAATTTATTATGACAAATTTAGATAAGTTAAATAATTTAATATGCGATGTATTTAATATTAAGGATAAATCAGAGTTAAGTGATGACTTAAGTCCGGATGAAATTGAATCATGGGATTCATTAGCTCAGGTTGAACTTGTAACTGGGCTTGAAGAAAAGTTTGGATTATCTATAGATGTTTTAGATGCATCTAGAATGTACACTATAAGAGATATAAAAAAAATAGTTAAAAAGTACGGTGTTGAGATATGACCTTTACTGACTATGTGTTCCAGTACTCCAAAGATAGCGAAGATGTAGCAGTAATTGATAATGATGAAATAAGCTATAAAAGTATATATTTAAGGGTTTTACAAATAGCTTGCATGTTAAAAAGCAGCGAGAATAATGAACCTGTACTCTTGATATCGGAAAACTCAACATTTTTTATAACCTGCTATTTTTCGATTATAAAAAGTGGACGAATATGCATACCTATAAATCCTTCTATATCTTTGGAGGATATAAAATATATAATAAATGAACTTTCTATAACGGATATCTTTATACAGCATAAGCTTTTAAATAAGATCGAGGAAATTAATAAAAATTTAATAAATGTATATACAGAAAAAGATATTGAATACATTTTTTATGAAAGAACTATAAAAAATGATTTAAGTGAGGAAGATCAGCCTAATATAGATGAAGAAGATATTGCGGTAATTCTTTTTACTTCAGGTTCAACTGCAAGGCCTAAGGGAGTTATGCTGTCTCATAATAACTTAATTTATAATACCGATTCAATAATACAATATTTAAAACTTACTAGTGAAGACAGAGTAGAAGTTGTACTCCCATTTTACTATTGTTATGGAACATCTCTCCTTCATACTCACTTTAGGGTTTGTGGAAGTTTAGTTATAAATAATAAATTTATGTTTCCTCAAACGGTTATAGAGGATATAAATAAGTATAAATGTACAGGATTTGCAGGGGTGCCAAGTACTTTTCAAATACTTTTAAAAATGACTAATATAAAACAAAGCGAGTTCCCTTCTTTAAGATATGTTACTCAAGCTGGAGGAAGGCTTCCTAATATATTTATAAAAGATATTATGGATATATTAAAAGGAGTAGACATTTATATAATGTATGGACAAACTGAAGCTACAGCAAGGCTTTCATATCTTCCGCCGGATCTTTTAGATCATAAGCTAGGATCTATAGGGAAAGGGATACCTGGCACACAGCTTAAAGTAATAAATGAATATAATCAAGAAGTCAAGCCAGGAGAAATAGGACATATAGTTGCTAGAGGGGAAAATATAATGAAGGGATACTTCAATGATAAGGAAGAAACGAATAAAGTATTGAAAAACGGTTATCTTTATACCGGAGATTTAGGAACTGTAGATGAAGACGGATATATATATATTATAGCTAGAGAAAAAAATATAATAAAAAGTGGGGGGAATAGAATAAGTCCTAAGGAAATAGAAGATATAATTTTAGAAATTGAAGAAGTATTAGAATGTGCTGTTATAGGAGTGGACGATGATACCTTAGGAGAGGCTGTGAAAGCAGTAGTAGTCTGCAAGGAAAGTAATATAACACTTGCAGATATACAAGCGTACTGTAAGGATAAGCTGCCAAGATATAAGGTGCCTAAATATATTGAGTTTGTTTCAGCCCTTCCTAAAAACTCTTCTGGAAAGATTCTTCTTAATCAGTTGAAATAAATCCAGAATGATTATTGCAGAGGTGGTGACTAAAATGGAAAGCAACGACTTGATCCAAACGCTCATATTTAATAAACAGTTCAATTATGAACAGCGTAAAAAGGAACAAGTTTTAATAAATATATTTAAAGAACAATTGGAAAGCAACAGAAAAAACCCAAACTTAAAATGCATGTATGATAAAGCAGGATTTGATACAAATTATTTTAATAGGCTACAGGACATACCTTTTGTACCCGTAAATATGTTTAAACAATTTAAGTTATTCAGTTGTGATGAAAAAAACATAGTAAGGGTACTAGAATCAAGCGCTACAACTACAGGGGTACCAAGTAAGATATATATAGATAAGCAAACCTCAATAAGACAAACTCAGGCGCTTATCGCTACCTTAAGAAACTTTCTAGGGGAAAAGAGAAGACCGGTACTAATAATAGATAGTGAAGATATAAATAAGAATGGCTCCAATTTAACTGCAAGAGGGGCAGCGGTAAGAGGAATAAGTAATTTTGCAAGTAAGATAGTATATGCAATGGACAAGAATGGAGATGCATTAAGCATAAATTTAGATAGAATAAGGGAATTTGAAAGACTTTATGGAGATGAAGAAGTAATTATATATGGGTTTACTTTTATAGTTTGGAGTGAATTTATAAGTAAGTTAAAAGAAAATAATATGACTTTTAATTTCCCGAAGGCAACGCTTTTGCATAGCGGTGGATGGAAAAAGCTCACCGAAGGAAAGGTGTCTAAGGAGGAGTTTTCTAAAACCTGCAGTCATATATTGAATATTGAGTGTACTAGTGTACTTGATTTTTATGGAATGGTAGAACAGCTCGGAGTAATATTTATAGACTGTGAATGTGGGAATAAGCATGTACCGGATTTTGCTGAGATAATAATAAGAGATTTAAATACCCTATATGAGGTTGAAATTGGGGAAACAGGATTTATTGAAGTAATGAGTACTCTTTCCACAAGTTATCCTGCTCAGGCAATACTCACAGAGGATATAGGGATATTTATGGGGGTAGATGATTGCAAGTGTGGAAGGAAAGGAAAGTATTTTAAGTTTTTATCTAGAGTAGAGAAGTCCGAAGTAAGAGGTTGTGGGGATACTTTTGCTGAAAGGAAGGTAGGAAATGATTGAATGCTATTCTTTAAGTGGAGAATTTTATGAAAGCCCTATGTGTTTTACAGACTTTGATGATATTAAAAATAAACTTGATTTTGGGCAAGAGAATATAAAGGATTTTCCTATAGAGGCAATAATAAGTTTAATAGATGAGTACAGCAAAAAAATCTCCAGAGATAAAGAGTTGTTAAGGGAAGAGGGAACGGCTTTTTTAACATTTTATTTAAAGAAAAATAGTATAGATAAAATGGTTGATTTAAGTACAGGAAATAAGAATTATTTAAATGGCTTTGTAGATGTTGGGAATGGAAAGTATATAAAAGCTCAAAGAAAGGGGCTCATATGCCATTGGATTGCAGGAAATGTAGGAACTTTAGGTATATACTCCTTAATACAATCTTTGCTTTGTAGAAATTCTAATTTAATTAGAGTTCCTAAAGAGCTTATAAGTATCACTTTAAGGCTTTTAAAGCCGTTAAAAGAAGTTGAAGTAAACTTAAACGAAATTTATTATAGAGGAGAAGATTTATTAAAGGCCATTTCGCTTGTATATTTTAAAAGTAATAATTTTAGTTTGAATAATGAAATGTCCTCTATTGCTGATGGACGCGTTTTTTGGGGTGGAGAAGAAGCATTAAATTCGGTGAAAAAGCTTACTCAAAAGACAACTTGTAAGGATATAATATTTGGGCCTAAGTATTCCTTTGCGGTAATGGATAGGGAAGCTGTAGAAAGTATTGAGCTTGAAAAATATCTTGAAAAGCTTGCAATAGATATAATTACATTTAATCAAAAGGCTTGCTCATCGCCCCATGTTGTTTTTATAGAAAAGGGAAGTGTATCTTTAGATGAAGTTGGCAATAGATTTGCAAAGGTATTCGATAAGGTATCTAGAAAATATCCATTAAAGCATATTGATCAGGGGGCAGCAGCTAAAATAATAAACAAAAGAGCGGAATATGGATTAAGTTTAGATAAAATGCTTTATAACTCTAAATGTTTTAATTACACAATACTTGTGAATAATAGTATAAACCTAGAAGAACCCATAGGATATAGAACCGTATTTTTAAAGGAAGTGCCCGATGTATTTGAAATAAAAGATTTAATAACTCCTAAAGTTCAAACTGTAGGTATTGCGTTTAATGATAAAAGTAAAGCATTAAGTTTTACAGAGGAGATTACCCGAAGAGGGGCTGATAGAGTTATAGCATTAGGAAGTATGAACATATATGATTACCCATGGGATGGGATGATAGTAATGCATGAACTTTTAAGATGGTGTTCATTGAGTCTTAGTGAGGACTTATAATCATTTAAATTAATTTTTCTAAAAATTTAACTTTAAAGATCTGCAAAGAATTTTAGTAACCACTATAGTAGTAACCAGTTATAAATGTTTTGTAAGTCAAATATACATTTTACTGGGGACTATTTATTGGCTATTGAAAAATGCTTTGCATTTTTATTTTACATTGAAGAAAACTTAAATTAAATGTATAATATTACTTAAAATGGAATTGGGGAGAAGCGATAAAATTAACAAGTGATAACAATCAAAGTGCGAAGTATTTATATAAAAAATTAAATTTGGGGGGCAGGCCTGTGATAGACTTAGATGCAGTAATTGAATCTTCATATGATGGCATATATATTACTGATGCAGATGCAAATACTATAAAGGTAAATAAGGCTTATGAAAATATTACGGGGCTAAAGAGAGAAGATATGCTGGGCAAAAATATGAGGGAACTTGTTAGAGCTGGTGTTATATCAAACTCTGCAACCTTGGAGGTTCTAAAAACTAAAAAGTCCATAACTATTAACCAATCTTTTAAAACTGGGAAAAGGGCTTTAGTTTCAGGAAGCCCTATATTTAATGAGAGTGGCCAAATCACCATGGTAGTTACTAATGTTCGTGATGTAACTCAATTATATGAACTTAATGAACAATTGGCCAAGCATAGAGAATTATCTAAAAAGTATCATTCAGAAATAGAAGCAATGAGAAGCCAGCTTTTAAATTCTACAGATATTATAGCAGAAGATAAGAATATGTTAAATACACTGAGAATGGCAAAAAGAGTAGCTAATGTAGATACTACTGTGTTGCTTTTAGGAGAGACAGGATCGGGTAAGGAAGAGGTAGCAAAATATATACATAAGAATAGTAAAAGAAATAAGAATCAATTTATAAAGATTAATTGTGGAGCAATACCTGCTAATTTGATTGAAAGTGAACTCTTTGGATATGAAAAGGGTGCTTTTACAGGAGCCAACAAAGAAGGGAAAATGGGACTTTTTGAGATATCAGATGGAGGAACTATATTTTTAGATGAAATAGGAGAACTTCCTTTAGACATGCAAGTAAAGCTTTTGAGAGTTCTCCAAGAAAGAGAAGTTGAAAGAATTGGCTCAGTAAAACCTATAAAAATAGATGTAAGAGTAATAGCAGCTACAAATAGAAACCTTGAGGATATGGTAGCTAAAAAAATATTTAGACAGGATTTATACTATAGATTGAATGTAGTACCTATAGTTATTCCACCTCTAAGAGATAGAAAAGGTGATATCGACCCTCTTATTGAACATTTTCTTGGAATCTTAAATAAAAAATATGAATTTAATAAAAGTTTTACTAAATGTGCTATGGATTGTTTTAAAGAATATAACTGGCCTGGAAATGTACGTGAGCTTAAAAATGTAGTGGAGAGAGTAGTCATAATGAGTAGCTCTGACAAAATACTTGAAAGTGAGCTTCCTATACAAAATAAACTTGGAGTTTTAGATGGAGAATTAAAAAGTTGTAAGGAAGATGTAAGTCTTAAAGAAGTAATAGAAAAGGTAGAACTTAAATTTATAAATAATGCTTTTGAAAGGTATGGTAATGTGAGAGATGCAGCAAAATCCTTAGGAATAGATGCATCAACCTTAGTAAGAAAGCGTAAAAAGTATGGAGAAAAGTATGTGTTGCAAGAATAAAACATGTTGCATTTTTGCAAAAAGTCAATAAATAGCGCGTTATGAAACCGTTTTTAGTAAATATTAATGAAGGGGGAGAGAATTGTTGTAAATTTGCAACGATTCTTTTTTCTTTGGAAATTGATATTCTATATAAAGTAAGTATAAAACTATCTGTTTTAAATGATTTTTAATTATTATTTACTATATATAATTTATTAATTAAACTTTGGCATGTTACTTGCTTTATATATAAAGTGTAAAGATTTAATTTTTTAATTTAGTAATGCGTAAAAGCAGAACTTAAATTATTTTATTTATGAAAGGGATGGTTAAAGATGTCGCTAATGACAGGGGAACAGTATGTAGAAAGTTTAAGAAAGCTTAATTTAAATGTTTATATGTTTGGAGAAAAGGTGGAAAATCCAGTAGATAATCCTGTGCTTCGTCCATCATTAAACTCAGTAAGAGCAACATATGACTTAGCTCAGTTACCTGAATATGAGGATTTAATGACAACTACATCACATATGACAGGGGAAAAAATAAACAGATTTTCCCATATACATCACAGTACCGATGATCTAGTTAAGAAAGTTAAAATGCAGAGACTTTGTGGACAAAAGACAGCAGCTTGTTTCCAAAGATGTGTTGGGATGGATGCCTTTAATGCAACATATAGTACAACCTTTGAAATAGACAAAGAATATGGAACAAATTATCATGAAAACTTTAAGAAATTTCTTGAATATTCACAAAAAAATGATTTGACAGTGGATGGAGCTATGACAGACCCTAAAGGGGATAGAGGATTAGCACCAAGTAAACAGGCAGATCCTGATTTATATTTAAGAGTAGTTGAAAGAAGACCAGATGGAGTGGTAGTTAGAGGAGCAAAGGCTCACCAGACAGGAATATGTAATTCCCACGAAGTTTTAGTTATGCCAACTATAGCAATGAGACCAGAAGACAAAGATTATGCTATAGCATTTGCAGTTCCTACAGATTCAGAAGGTATAACAATGATAATAGGAAGACAATCTTGCGACTCAAGAAAATCAGAAGAGGGAGCAGACATAGATGTAGGAAATAAAGTATATGGTGGAGTGGAAGCTTTAACTATATTTGATAATGTATTTGTGCCAAACGACAGAATATTTTTAAATGGAGAAACTGAATTTGCAGGAATGCTTGTTGAAAGATTTGCAGGATACCACAGACAAAGTTATGGTGGATGTAAAGTTGGTGTTGGTGATGTACTTATAGGAGCAACTGCTCTTGCTGCAGATTATAATGGAGCTCATAAGGCATCTCATGTAAAAGATAAATTAATAGAAATGACTCATTTAAATGAAACATTATATGCTTGTGGAATAGCTTGTTCTGCAGAGGGAAGTAAAACTGAGTCAGGAAACTATATAATAGACCTATTACTTGCTAATGTATGTAAACAAAATGTAACTAGATTCCCATATGAAATAGCAAGACTTGCAGAAGATATTGCTGGTGGACTAATGGTTACTATGCCTTCAGAAAAAGATTATAGAAGTCCAGAAGTAGGACACTATATAGAAAAATACTTAAAGGGTGTGTCATCAGTACCACTAGAAAATAGAATGAGAATATTAAGACTTATAGAAAATTTAACACTTGGAACTGCAGCTGTAGGATATAGAACTGAATCCATGCATGGTGCAGGTTCACCACAGGCTCAAAGAATAATGATAGCAAGACAAAGCAACTTAGCTCATAAAAAGGCTTTAGCAAAGGCTATTGCTAGAATAAAAGACTAAAAACTGAGATTAAGGAAGGGTTGATATTATGTTTGAAAGAGTAGAAAAATTAATCGAAGAAAAGATACGACCTTATATGCAGGGTCACTCAGGAGATGTAAAACTTTTAAGTGTGGAAAATGGAGTGGTAAGTATAAGGCTACTTGGACAATGTAGTGGATGCCCTTCTGCAAAATATACTGTAGAAGATGTAATAGAAGCAAGTCTTAAAGAAGAACTACCTGAAATAAAGCAGGTGATTGTTGAACAAGGAGTTAGTGAAGAATTACTCCAAATGGCAAGAAAGATTTTGAATAGGTGACTAAATTGAATATAGGGATAAAGTACTGTGGAGGATGTAATCCAAGGTATGATAGAGGAAGTATAGTTTCAAAATTAAAAGATAGATATCCTAAATTCAACATAGAGCTGGGGAAAGAAAATATTATTTACGATATAGTGTTAGTTTTATGTGGATGCACAAGTTGCTGTGCCAATCATGAAAATTTAAAAGCTAAATACAAAAAGCTATTTATGAAAAGTGAGAAGGATTATATAGGTATTCAAAATGATATAGAAGATATCTATGAAACATTCTTTAAGGGGAGTGGTATGTGTGAGCTGGAAGGAAGTTTATAATAGTAAGCTTGTTTCTGCAAAGGAAGCAGTAAGTAAAATCAAATCAGGGGATAGATTAGTAACTGGACATGCAGTAGGAGAGCCATCAATACTAATAGATGAAATGGTCGCAAACAAAGAAAGTTATGAAAATGTTGAGATTGTACACATGGTAGCCATGGGTAAAGCTGAATATGCTCAGCCCGGCGTGGAAAAATATTTTAAACACAATTCCATATTTGTAGGGGGAACTACTAGGGATGCAGTATCATCAGGAAGGGGAGACTTCACACCATGTTTCTTTTCAGAAGTACCTAAGATGTTTAAACAAGGGTATTTGCCTGTAGATGTAGCTTTAATTCAAGTAAGTACACCAGATGAACATGGATATTGCAGCTTTGGAGTTTCCAATGATTACACAAAGCCTGCTGCAGAATCTGCCAAAACTATAATTGCTGAAGTAAATGATCAAATGCCAAGAACTATGGGAGATTCCTTCATACATGTTTCAGAAATAGATTATATGGTTGAAGTTTCCCATCCTGTAATTGAACTAAAGCCTCCTAAGATAAGTGATGTAGAAAAGGCAATAGGAGAAAACTGTGCAGCACTTATAGAAGACGGATCAACACTTCAGCTAGGCATTGGAGCTATTCCTGATGCAGTACTACTATTTTTAAAGGATAAAAAGGATCTTGGAATACATTCAGAAATGATATCCGATGGAGTAGTAGAACTAGTAGAGGCAGGGGTCATAACTAACAAACAAAAAACCATTCACCCGGGGAAAATTGTTGTAACTTTTCTTATGGGAACAAAGAGGCTATATGACTTTGTAAACAACAATCCAATGGTTGAAATGTACTCTGTAGACTATGTGAACGATCCATGTGTCATTATGCAAAATAATAAGATGGTATCCATAAACTCATGTGTACAGGTAGATTTCATGGGTCAAGTTGCTTCAGAAAGTGTAGGACTTACGCAAATAAGTGGAGTTGGAGGTCAGGTTGATTTTGTAAGAGGGGCTAACATGTGTAAAAATGGTAAATCAATAATGGCTATGCCATCAACTGCAGCTAAAGGAAAGGTTTCTAAGATAGTGCCTTTATTAGATGAAGGAGCTGCTGTAACTACGTCAAGAAATGATGTAGACTATGTAGTTACTGAATACGGCATAGCGCAGCTAAAAGGAAAGACTTTAAAGGATAGGGCAAGGGCACTTATAAACATTGCACATCCAAACTTTAGACCAAGTTTAATTGAGGAATTTGAGAAAAGATTTAAAGTCAAGTTTTAATATTTAAAAGCGGGGAGGATTAATCATGGCTCTACAAAGAGAGTATGGAAAAGAACAACCTTATATTCCAGCGGGACCGTTTAAAATCAGAATTCCATTTATTCATTACAAATTTGAATGGGCAGATTATATACAAGGACTTATAATGTGTGCAGTTTGTTTAAGTGCTATTCCAATGCTTCAAGATGCACTAGGAATGCCTTTTGAAGTAGCAATGGCTGTAGTTGTATTAAATGGTATATTGTACTGCACTCATATATTTTTAGGAGATCCAGTAGTTCCAGGATGGGTAACTCCTGCAATTCCGTTATTAATATTATATGTAAAGGACTTCCAGGCGGGTCCTGAAAGAATGCAAGCGCTTATAGCATTTGAATTAATGCTTGGAACATTAGCCCTTGTAATGGGTATTACAGGACTTGGTAAAAAGATAGTTTCAATTGTTCCAAATGCAATGCAGTCAGGAATAATTTTAGGTGCTGGTGTTGCAGCTGTAAACATGATATTTACAAAAGGTGCACGTTTTGATACATTTCCAATAACTATTACTATATGTATAGGACTAGGATTTTACCTTCTATTCTCAAATCATTTTAAATCTATAAGTCATAAAACAAAGCTTTTGCAAATAATTTCGAATTTAGGAATATTACCTATTATACTTCTTGCAGTTGTTATAGGACCATTAGTTGGAGAAACTCCATGGCCACAAATCCAATGGGGTATCACAAAACCAGATTTCCATGCATTATGGACAGAATGGACATTCTTCGCAGTAGGATTTCCATCTGCAGAGATGTTTATAAAGAGTATTCCAATGGTATTTTCAGCTTATATAGTATTATTTGGTGATATGATTCAATCACAAGCTTTAATTGAAGATTCACAAAGAATTAGACAAGATGAACACGTAGATTATAATCCAAATAGATCACATATGGTATTTGGACTTAGAAATATATTAATGTCTATAATTGGACCAGATGTAACTATGTGTGGACCACTTTGGGCAGCAATGCAAGTTGTTGTATGCGAAAGATATAAACATGGACGTGAAGCTATGGATTCATTACATGGTGGAGCAGGATCCTTTAGATTTGGAACACTTACAGGATATTTCTTGCTTCCAATAGTAAGTCTTGTTACTCCAATACTTGGAATAGCACTAGCATCTACGATGCTTATTCAAGGTTATGTTTCTGTAAGAGTAGGTGTTATGAAAGCTCGTACATTTAATGACTTAGGAATAGCAGGTGTTATGGGAGCGGTACTTGCCACAAGAGGAGCTGCATGGGGACTTATTACAGGTATAATACTTTGCTTATTAATTCAGCTTGGAAATAAGCCAGAGTATGACGTAGTTGTATTTGATGATCAAACTAGAAGCTTAGCAGACTAACAGTAGATAATTGGGATCACTCCAGAGGTATATCCATTTTATGGATGTACACCCAGAGAAAAATAGAAGTTAAAAAGAAGTTGGTATAATTTTATGCCAGCTTCTTTTTTATGTTATTTCGCTAATAATGACCCGTTAAATTAGAACCTTAAATTTAAAGTTGAAAATTATTTTGAAATTAAAGAATAAGTAAGGAAGACTTATCATAAAATTCAAAAAGAAATACAATTTATTATATTAATGTAAGTATAGGGGGAGTGATGTTTACATGGATTGGAGAGAACTCTATAATGCTAAATTAGTTTCTGCAAAAGAAGCTGTAAGCGTAATTAAATCAGGAGACAAGGTAGTTGTTGGACATGCTATATCAGAGCCATCCACAATAGTAGATGCTATGGTAAAAAATAAGGAAGGCTATGAAAATGTTGAGATTATTCATATGCTGCCTATGGGTAAGATGGAATATGTAAATATCGGCATGGAAAAGCATTTTAGACACAATGCTTTGTTTGTTGGAGCTAGAACCAGGGATGCAGTGGCTTCTGGAAGAGCAGATTACACCCCATGTTTTTTTCATGAAATACCTAACTTATTTAAAAGAAGTTATATACCTGTAGATGTAGCTTTAATTCAAGTAACTCCTCCAGATAAACATGGATATTGTAGTCTTGGGGTTTCTAGTGATTATATAAAGCCTGCTGCAGAATGTGCAAAACTTGTAATTGCAGAAGTAAATGATAAGCTTCCAAGAACACTAGGAAATTGTTTTGTTCATATTTCCGATATGGATTATATAGTAGAATCATCTCACCCTTTAATAGAATTAAAGCCTCCTAAGATAACTGATGTTGAAAAAGCTATAGGAGAAAATTGTGCATCACTTATAGAAGATGGGGCGACTCTTCAGTTAGGCATTGGAGCCATTCCAGATGCAGTACTTTTATTTTTAAAAGATAAAAAGGATTTAGGAATACACTCAGAGATGATATCTGATGGAGTAGTAGAGCTTGTGGAATCTGGAGTTATAACAAACAAGAAAAAAACTATCAATCCAGGAAAGATGATTGTAACTTTCCTTATGGGTACAAGGAGACTTTATGATTTTATAGATGATAATCCAATGGTTGAATTACATCCTGTAGATTATGTAAATGATCCGTATATCATTATGCAAAATGATAATATGATATCTATAAATTCTTGTGTACAAGTTGATTTAACTGGACAAGTTGCATCAGAAAGTGTAGGACTTACACAAATAAGTGGGGTTGGAGGACAAGTTGACTTTGTAAGAGGAGCCAATATGAGTAAGAATGGAAAATCTATCATGGCACTACCTTCAACGGCATCAAAAGGAACAATATCAAAAATAGTACCGCTACTTGACGAAGGGGCTGCTATAACTACATCAAGAAATGATGTGGATTATATAGTAACTGAATACGGTATAGCAAGACTTAAAGGAAAAACTTTAAGGGATAGAGCAAGGGAACTTATCAACATTGCACACCCTAAATTTAGATTAAGTTTAATGGAAGAGTTCGAGAATAGATTTAAGATGAAATTTTAAATAATCCCCTAGAGACCAATCTATGAAGTAGAATGATCTCTAGGGTTATTTTATAGATACAGCCTAAAATCCTATACTTTATCCGTTAACTATTTCTCCTCCATTTACATGAATAATCTCTCCAGTTATAAAGGAGGCATCGTCAGAACCTAAAAATACATAAGCTGAGGCAAGCTCTACAGGCTGACCTGGTCTTCCAAAGGAAGTATTTGAACCAAATTGTTTTACCTTATTGGTGTCAAAAGAAGAAGGTATAAGTGGAGTCCAAATAGGACCCGGTGCTATAGCATTTACTCTTATTCCTTGAGATGCTAGCGAAATTGCCATAGATCGGGTAAAAGTAACTATGGCACCCTTGCTTGATGAATAGTCTATAAGAAGTTCATGTCCCTTATAGGCTGTAATAGAAGCTGTATTTATTATAGATGATCCTCTTTTCATGTGAGAAAGAGCCTCACGAGTTAAATAAAACATAGAAAATATATTAGTTCTAAAGGTTTCTTCAAGTTGAGCATCTGTAATATTTTCTATAGTATTTTGTACATACTGAACTGCAGCATTATTTATTAAAATATCTAATCCTCCAAGTTCTGTTACAGTTTGTATTACTGCAGACTTACAAAACGCAGAATTTTTAATGTCACCGGGGATAAGTATGCAGCGCCTTCCGCATTTTATAACAGCTTCTTTAGTTTTTTCGGCATCTTGATGTTCATTAAAATATACTATTGCAATATCCGAGCCCTCCTTGGCGTAGGAAATGGCTACAGCTCTTCCTATTCCGCTGTCCCCGCCGGTTATAAGTGTTACTTTATCTTGAAGTTTTCCTGATCCCTTGTAATTAGGGTTATCATAAATAGGTTTTGGATTCATATCCTTTTCAATTCCAGGATGTATATTTTGATGCTGAGGTGGAATTTGTTT
Organism: Clostridium sp. HMP27; assembly: GCF_000765165.1. Lineage (NCBI taxonomy): Bacteria > Bacillati > Bacillota > Clostridia > Eubacteriales > Clostridiaceae > Clostridium > Clostridium sp. HMP27. Next base: position 56,258 of record NZ_JMFY01000012.1, read on the forward strand.
AGGGAAGTTTTGTATGAAGTTTTGCATATCACTCATATTAGCATACCTCCGTATGGTTTCTATTGTTTATCCTATTAAAATACTACCTATTTATTATTTAAAATACTTTCTTGAAATATTCCTAAGTAAGTAGTGTAAATTTTTGCATATGTTTAATTTCTAGGGGAAAAATAAATGGAAATGAATAGTTTGTTAATTTTAATAAATTATAACTAAAAGGAAAGCAGAAAATATGGATATTAGCAACAAAATAACAGAAAATCAATATAGATCGATTGTAGAAGCATCTATGATAGCTATAGGAATATTATCCTTATCTAGGGTTGTAAGTAAAAGTGCATATCAAGAGGCGTGGATATCTGTAATCCTTGGAGGCGTATATCCTATAATTGTAGTATTATTAGCATCATTTATTGATAAAAAAATGAATGGCTATAGTTTTGAAAAAATAAATAATAAGATATATGGGAAGGTTTTATCTAAAATAATATTAATAATTTTTTCTATGAGATTTATTTTTTCTGAGGCCAGTGTTATTTCTGGATTTAGTAATGTAGCAAGAATAGTAATTATTCCATTTATATCTCCTTATATGATAATAGTTATTTTATCTTTAATGACATTTTATACAGCTATAAATGGTCTTACGATGGTCGGAAGATTATGTGAGATGGTATCTTACGTATTGATAATACTGGTAATTATAATGATTTCATTTTTAGTTGAGGGACATATAATAAATGTTAGACCAGTCTTTTCATCCTTTAAGAATATAATTTCAGCTATACCAAATAGTTTATATTCATATGCGGGAATAGAATTAAGCTATATAGTTATATATTTTATAAGTAATAAAACTAATACGAAGAAGGCGGGTATGCAGGCAGTTTTATTTACTATATTTGTATATGCATCAAATGTATTTGTAATCATCTACAGCTTAGGATGGGAAATAACTTCAAAAAATTCATATCCAATTTTATTTTTAGCTTCTATTTTAGAAATACCTATAATTGAGAACCTTAGAACAACATTAATGGTACTATGGGCATTTGTTATATTTAGAATTCTTGTGTGCTATTTATTTGCTTCAGCATACTGCTTATCAAAGGCCTTTAATATAAAATACAAAGCAAGTGTACTGATTGCTATAATTCTATCAGCAATTGGGAGTATATTTATGATTCCTGAATACAACAGAGCAGATATTATAGATAAGATTACTCCGTATATGGTGGGACTTGGAATGTTGTGGGGAATAATAACTTCCATAATTATTATAATTAAAAATAAAAAAGTATCTAATAATTTCTATAAAAGGGGGAACTAATTAATGATTGAGCTTAAATCTAATTTAAATACCAATGTAGATATAATTTCATCTAATATTCCTCTAAATTATAATTTTGTAAAAAGGGAATTAGTTATTAAGAACGGAGTACCTTGTATTGTTTTATATATAAGTACTCTTGTAAAGCAGGAGTATTTGGAAAGTAATGTAATATACCCTTTGTTGTTTCAGGTGCAATCGTCAATAGATAGTGTTGTAAACAAAGTGGAGTTTGTAGCTAAAAAGTTTATTGTATCAAGTGGAATTGAAATAACAAAGGATGTAAATTTTATAGCTAGTGAACTGATGCATGGACAATGTGCTGTTTTAATTGGAGATGAAGATAAGGCTATAATTTGTAATACAGCAGGTCCTATGCATAGATCTATTACAGAATCTCAAGTTGAAAAAGTAATAAAGGGCGGGAAAGAAGCATTTATTGAAAGCTTAAGTGTAAACATAGCCTTAATACAGCAGGGAATTAAAAATGAACATTTAAAAATTGATAAATATGTGTTTGGCGAAGAAAATAAAGCAGATGGAGTTTTAATGTATTTAGATAATGCTATAGATAAACAAATTTTACAAAGGATAAAGGATGACTTAAGTTCCGTAAAAATGCCTCAAGTTTTAGGGCCGGGTGTTGTAATGCAATTGGTAGAAAAGTTTCCGTATTCAATTTTCCCTCAATCAAAAACTACCGAAAAGCCTACAAAGGCAGTGTCAGATATACTTCAGGGAAAAGCAGTGTTAATAGTAGAAGGTTCACCTTATGTAATGATAATGCCAGTTGTTTTTATGGAATTTTTTCAGGAAGTTGAGGATTATGGGAACAGACTGCTTTTAGCAAATTTTGATAGAGCAGTAAGACTTCTAGCTTTAGTAATTATTTTAACTTTACCATCCATATATCTTATACTTCTTAAATATAATAGTGAGCTTACACCGCTAAACTTGTCAAAGATAATAATAAGATCAAGGCTTGATATTCCGCTTCCTCCATTTGTAGAAATACTTATGATGGAGATAGTAGTTGAGGTGCTTAGAGAAGGGGGATTAAGATTACCAACTCCTGTAGGTCAAACACTGAGTATAATAGGAGGTATTATACTTGGGCAATCAGCTACTGCAGCTGGAATTGTAAGTCCTACAACTTTAGTGGTTATTGCTATTACAGTTATATGTACATTTGTTATTCCTAATTATGATATGGTGCTTTCAATAAGACTTTTAAGATTTGCCATGCTTATTTCAACTGCTTTATTAGGTATATTGGGGCTTTTAATAGGGATACAATTAATAGTAGTAAGGCTAATGAAAATGGATTCATATGGAGTTCCTTATCTCTCGCCTATAGCACCATTAAGATTTAGTGGATTAAAAGATACATTAATTAGAACTAAAATTGAAAATTTAAACACAAGAGCAGCGGGATTTAAATTAAACGAAAATAAAAAGAAACAATAAGAGGGTAATTGTGGATAAAGCAACTAATAATAAAATAACCGAAAATCAGTATATGGCAGTTGTTCAAAGCTCTATGATTGCTATAGGAGTGTTAACGCTTAGTCGAGGTGTAGCCAAGTATGCTTATCAAGATGCATGGGTATCAGTAATTATTGGGGGGATATACCCAGTAATTATAGTAATGATGGCGTCCTTTATTGATAAAAAAATGAATCACCATGACTTTTGGCAGATAAATAATGAGTTATATGGAAAGTTATTATCTTACATAATAATTACAATATTTATTTTAGTATTTTCTTTTTCTAACTTAAGTATAATATCTGGATATATAAATGTAATAACTGCAGTACTAGTTCCTTATTTACCGAAGTATGTAAGTATAGTTACTATTATGATGCTAACTTTATATACTGCTATAAATGGACTTAATATAGTAGCGCGACTATGTGAAATAGTGTTTTATTTGGTAATGGTTTTTACAATTATGCCAATATCTCTTCTTTTTCAAGGTGATATTACAAATGTGATGCCATTTTTTAGTTCATTCAAAAACATATTAGCTGCTGTACCTGACAGTTTATATTCATATGCAGGGGTGGAGCTTAGCTATGTGATTATATCCTTTATAACTAATAAAAGAAATACCAAAAATCATGGAATTTATGGTGTACTAACAGTTATAGTTTTATATAGTATAAATGTGTTTGTAACTATTTTGTGTATAGGCTGGGAAATGACAGCCAAATATTCGTATCCCCCTTTATTCATATCATCAAGTTTAGAAATACCTTTAATTGAAAATGCCAGAACGGTAGTAATGACTATATGGAGTTTGGTTATATTTAGGATTCTTGCATGTGAGGTATTTGCAGCATCATTTTGTTTATCTAAAATAACTAATATAAGTTATAAAAAAAGCTGTATCGTTATAACAGCCGTATTAATACCACTAAGTTTTTTGTTAATACCAGAACATAATAGAGTGAAAGTTGTAGGCAAATTTACTCCGTATTTAATAATAGTAGGATTAGCCTGGGGAATCATCACCTCCATAACTATTTTAATTAAGAAAAAGAATTATAAGGAGGAGACAAAATGATGAAAAGGAGTATATGGATAGGGTTAATTATAACACTTGTTTTTCTATTTTCTGGATGCTATGATAGATACCCACAAGAAAGGCTGGGGATAATTGTGGGTTTGGGCCATGATTTGGAAAGTGATGGAGTAATGGTTAGATATAGAGATACGTCAGAAACATTTGTTTTTAGAGGACAGCAGCAAATTGATCATGAAGTAGTAACAGGACCAGGAAAGTCCATATACAGCACTCAAGATGAGCTTCAATCCAAGTCCAGCAGAAAGTGGATTATAGGAAGTGAATTAGTATATCTGATAGGAAAAGAAAGAGCGGAGTATGGAATTAAGGATATAATTGATGCAATGATGAGAGATGCCGATAGAAGAAGAGGAGCATCAGTAGCTGTTTGTAAGCAGGCGTCAGAGCAATTGCTTCGTTTAGAACCTAAGGCGTATTCAACCATGGCAGAAGATGTTCATGGTACTTTAGAATTTGCTTGGGAAGAAAGTTTCTTTAGTAAAGATGCCAGAATTAGTGATGTATTGGAAATGTATCATCAAGAAGCAAGAGAAATTATACTTCCTTATCTTGGGATAGAGGAAAATAGAGTTAAAGTAACAGGACTTGCACTATTTGATGCCGATAGAATGATAACTTCTGTAGACTTAGGGGAAGCAAAGCTTATAAACCTTTTAAGAAATAACGGAACAAAGGGGCATTTAAGTGTGAACCTCCCAGAAAAAAATACTTATTACGAAGGATATTTTACAAGCAATAGGAAAGTTAAGGTTTCCAAGGAAGAAGAGAATTTAAAGTATTCAATAAGTGTAACGCTTAAAGGAAACTTGAAAGTTAACACTGTAATTAATAAAACTATAACAAAAAAAGAAGTTAAGGAGATACAGAAAGATTTCGAGAAAGTACTAAAGAAGGATTTAGAGAGAGAGATAAAAAAAGTCCAGCAATCATATGGAGTTGATTGGCTGGATTTAAGTAAATATGCAGTAGCTAAGTATGGAAGATTAAGTGGCTATGGAAGCAATGAAAACTTTAAAAACGCCCAAATAGATGTAGATGTAAAAGTTAAAATAGGTTCTATAGGAGGAAAAACTGAGTAATTTGTGCTATAATCTATTTGCTTAAACATATATACATTTGGAGGTTTTTAAAATGGCGGATAGAATAGAACTGCCTAGATACATAAAAATTGCAGTTGATGTAGCTTCAAGAATATATAAAGGCTCTCTAAAGGAAGCAAGTACTTTAAAGGGCAGATCTATACTGGCAAGTGAGTATAATGTATCTCCTGAAACTATAAGAAGATCCATGAAGCTTTTAGAGGATAAAGGGGTTGTGGAGGTAAGCAAGGGTATAGGAGTTATAGTAAAGTCGTCTAAAAATGCACTGCAATTTATAGATAGTTTTAAAGAAAAGGAACATATAGGTGACCTAAGAAGTTCACTAAAAAATTTAACAGATAAAAGGGATGAAATAGAAAGGGAGATACAAGAAGTAAATTCAAAAATACTTGAATATTCTTATAGATATAAGAGCACAAATTTAGTAGAAATACTAGAAATTGAAGTGCCAATAGAATCAAAAATAATAGGAAAAACCGTTGGAGAAGTACAATTTTGGTACAACACTGCAGCAACTATAGTTGGAGTTAAAAGGGAAAATACAATACTTATTTCTCCGGGACCATATCTAGTATTTACTCAAGGAGATATAATACTGGCAGTTGGAGATGAATGGGTAAGCGAAAGAATAAGAAAGTTTCTAGAAAACTATGATAATTATTAAGTAGGGTTCTAGATATTGAAACTAAGTTTATGCAATTAATAGTTTTATCATATATGCATATAAAAAGATAGTTTTCTAAGTAAAAATTAACCATATTTTACTTAGAAAGCTATCTTTTTTTATTGACATACTGACAACTTAGTGATAATATAAAGTTGTTGCATAAGACAACTTGATGATGATAAAAAGTTGTTTCATAATAATGGAAGGAGAAAATGTTATTTATGAAGATAGAAATTAAAAATTTATATAAGATATTTGGTAAAAATCCCAAAAAGGTTATTCCCCTTCTAGAAGAAGGTATGGATAAAGAAGAAATATTAAAAAAGACGAGTAATTCTGTAGGAGTTAATAATGCAAGTTTTCAAGTCAATGAAGGTGAATTTTTTGTAATTATGGGGTTGTCGGGAAGCGGTAAATCAACTCTTTTAAGATGCTTAAATAGGCTTATAGAGCCAACTTCTGGAGAAATATTAATTGACGGACAAGATGTTTTAAAATGCAAAGAAGAAGAGCTTAGGGAAATTAGAAGAAAGAAAATGGCTATGGTATTCCAAAACTTTGGGTTATTACCTCATAGAACTGTATGTAAAAATGTTGAATTTGGATTAGAAATACAAGGTATAGACGAAAAAATACGAACAGAAAAGGCTTATAAAGCATTAGAGCTTGTAGGGCTTAAGGGATATGAAGAAAAAATGCCTCATGAGCTTAGTGGTGGTATGCAGCAAAGGGTAGGACTTGCAAGGGGACTTGCTACAGAGCCGGAGATACTTTTGATGGATGAAGCTTTTAGTGCGTTAGATCCTTTAATAAGAAAGGATATGCAACAAGAAATGATAGAGATTCAATCTAAAATGAGAAAAACTATAATATTTATCACCCATGATTTAGATGAGGCGTTAAGGCTAGGTGATAGAATTGCAATAATGAAGGACGGAGTAATAGAACAAATAGGAACTCCTGAGGATATCCTGGCCAATCCTGCAAGTGAATACGTAAGGAAGTTTACTCAAGATGTTGATAGAACTAAGGTTATGACAGCAGGTGCTATAATGCAAAGAACAAATGTAATTATATCAACAAAAGATGGCCCTAAGGCAGCAGCAAGGGCTATGGAAGAGCAAGGAATTTCAAGTATATATGTAATAGATAAAGATAGGATTCTTCAAGGTATAGTAAAAATTGATGATGCTATTGAAAGCTATAAAAAAGGAGAGAGAGATATATCAGATATAATAATAAAAGAAGTAGCTATAACTTCTCCAGAGACTTCAATAGCAGAGCTTCTTCCTATAGCAAAGGATATATCATATCCAATAGCTGTGGTAGATAAAGAAAATAAGATGCTGGGAATAATTAAAAGATCTACAATTATCGCAGGAATCATAGGAGAGGAGGAATGTAGATAATGACATTTCATATAGGACCTTATTTTGAGGTCATCATTGAGTGGTTAAAATCAAATTTGGAAGTTTTTTTTGATGGAATAAAGATGATAAGTGAGTTTTTAATAGATGGATTAGAAGGAATACTAACTGCGCTGCCAGCTTTAGTTGTTATACTTTTAATAACTGCGCTAGCATATTATATGGCTAGTAGAAAAACAGCAGTATTTACTTTTTTAGGGCTTTTCTTTATAAATAGCATGGAACTTTGGAGTCAGACTATGAGCACATTATCTCTAGTTTTAGTATCTACACTACTAGCGCTTATTATAGGTGTTCCACTTGGGATACTTTCAGCAAGATATGATCGAATGAATAGGATTATGAGACCAGTTTTAGATTTTATGCAGACCATGCCAGCCTTTGTATATTTAATACCAGCAGTACTTTTCTTTGGTATGGGAAAGGTCCCTGGGGCAATAGCTACTGTAATCTTTTCTATGCCGCCAGCTGTAAGACTTACAAACTTAGGAATAAGACAAGTACCAAAGGAAGTTATAGAAGCATCTAAGTCCTTTGGATCAACTAGAAGCCAAATGCTGTATAAAGTTCAGCTTCCTATAGCGCTTCCTACAATACTTGCAGGAGTGAATCAAACTATAATGTTATCCTTATCTATGGTAGTTATATCAGCCATGATAGGAGCAGGTGGTCTTGGAAGAGAAGTTTTAACAGGGATAACTCAGTTGAAAATAGGTACAGGTTTTGAAAGTGGACTTGCAGTGGTGATTCTTGCAATGATACTGGATAGGATAACTCAATCTCTTGGAAAAACTGCGTAATATTTTATGATAATGTTGAACCTCAAGTATAGGATTTGTACCTAGGAAAGCGGTTAATTTCGCTAAAAACGGCTAATATCTATAAGCTAAAAATAAAAAGGAAGAAATTCAGCGAACTGAATTTCCATAATAAAAGGAGTGATTTGATGAAATTAAGAAAAGGTATACTAAAATCAATTGCATTGATGTCTATTGGAGCGATAACTGCGGTGTCATTAGCTGCCTGTGGGGCGTCAAATAAAGGTAAAGGCGGAGATTCATCTAGGAAGGTAGAACTTGGCTACGTAAACTGGGCAGAAGGTGTAGCTATGACAAACCTTGCAAAGGTTGTACTAGAAGAAAAAATGGGATATACAGTGGAAATGACAGAGGCAGATCCAGGGGTAATATTTACATCCCTTGCAGAAGGGGATACAGATGCATTTTTAGATGGATGGCTCCCTGTTACTCACAAAAGTTATATGGATAAATATAAGGATAAATTATTGGATTTAGGAACTAGTTTTAAAGGGGCTAAAATAGGTCTTGTAGTACCTAAATATGTAAATATAAATAGCATTGAGGAACTTAAGGCTAATAAGGATAAATTTGATGGTAAGATAATAGGAATAGATGCTGGAGCAGGTATAATGGAAACTAGTAAAAAAGCTGTTTCAGAATATGGACTTGATATGGAGCTTATGGAAGGCAGTGAGCCAGCTATGCTTACAATGTTAAAAGATGCTATAGATAAAAAAGAACCTATAGTTATAACAGGATGGGCTCCACATTGGAAGTTTGCTAAATGGGATTTAAAGTTCTTAGAAGATTCAAAGAAGGTTTATGGTGATGCGGAAGACATTCATAAACTAGCAAGACTTGAATTAGATAAGGATATGCCAGAAGTGGCAGAATTCCTAAAGAACTTTACAATGAACGAAAAGCAGCTTGGAGATTTAATGGCAGCTATAGCAGATGGTCAAAAGCCATTGGAAGCTGCAAAGGAATGGATGAACAATAATGAAGATGTAGTAAATTCATGGATACCAAAAAAATAGCTTAAGGGCAAATTAAATGGCAGGTAGTTTGACTAAAACTACCTGCCATTTTACCTTTGAATAATTACCGTTATAAAAAGAATAAAAAAGAAAGAGAGAAGGTTATTTTCGCAATATTGGGATTATTACTAAAAAAATAATATGCGAACAATTTTATGATACAATAAAAGTGAATAAAAATACAAAAATTAGGGGGAATATATCGTGAAACCCAAATTATTAAAAATGTTTCAGAGAAGGGAGCTAACTGGAGAGAGAATTTTAAAGGATATAGTTGCAGGGATAATAGTTGCAATTGTAGCATTACCATTATCAGTAGCTCTTGGAATATCTTCTGGGGTGTCTCCGGAAAAAGGACTTATAACTGCAATTATGGCAGGATTTTTTATTTCTTTTTTAGGAGGAAGCAGAGTTCAAATAGGAGGGCCTACAGGAGCATTTGTAGTAATTGTATATGGAATAATTGAAAAGCACGGAATAGAAGGACTTATTATAGCAACTATGATGGCGGGAGTGATACTCATAATTTTAGGGCTTGCTAGAATGGGAAGCATAATAAAATTCATACCTCACCCTATAACTATAGGATTCACATCAGGTATAGCAATCACACTACTTTCTACACAAGTTAAGGATTTCTTAGGACTTTCAATTGAAAGTGTACCAGCAGAATTTATTCCTAAATGGCAAACTTATTTTCAGCATTTTAACACCATAAATATGCCTACATTATTAGTAGGATTAATTTCTTTGGGGATAATGATTTTATGGCCTAAAGTAAATAAGACAATACCAGGCTCACTAATAGCACTTGTAATTGCAACTGCAGCAGTAAGTCTTTTTAAGCTGCCTGTTGAAACTATAGGAAGTAGATACAGTAATATTTCTTCATCAATACCTATGCCTTCTATAAGTTTAGTTAGCTTTAGTACTATTCAAGAGCTTATAGGACCTGCATTTACCATAGCTATCTTAGCGGCTATAGAATCATTACTTTCAGCGGTAGTAGCTGACGGTATGATAGGTGGGAAACATGATTCCAACATGGAACTTGTAGCTCAAGGAGTTGGAAATATTGTATCAGCGTTGTTTGGAGGTATACCTGCAACTGGTGCCATAGCTAGAACAGCTGCAAATGTAAAAAATGGAGGAAGAAGCCCTATATCAGGAATTGTACATGCTATAACTTTGCTCTTAATAATGCTTGTATTTATGCCCCTTGCAAAGCTTATACCAATGACAACATTGGCTGCAATACTGATTATTGTTTCTTATAATATGGGGGAATGGAAGTCTTTTTATTCCTTTATGAAAGCACCAAAAAGCGATATGGTGATACTTGTATTAACATTTTTATTAACAGTTGTATTTGATTTAGTAGTAGCAATTGAAATTGGAATGGTGCTTGCTATGTTTTTATTTATGAAGAGAATAGCAGATACCACAACTATAAAGACTTCTATATGTGAAAATTGCAGTGAAGAAGATGAAGTTGTAGAAAACACTAATCGTAGTGATAAAATATTAATTTATGAAATAAATGGACCATTTTTCTTTGGGATAGTACACAAATTTTTAGAAGTTATGAATGAAATAAACAAATCTTATGATGTACTTATATTAGATATGAAAAATGCTACAAGTATTGATGCTACTGGAATGGATGCTTTAAAGAGATTGTATGCAAGATGTGAAAAGCATGAGGTAAAAGTATTGCTTGCAAATGTAAAGGAGCAGCCATATAGTGTTTTAGAAAACATGGGCTTTATAGAGTTGATTGGGAAAGATTGCGTATTTGAAAGTAGGGATGAAGCAATGGAGTTCGTAGCATAGCGCCGAGTTAATCACTACATAAAGCTCAAACATTTGGTATATTTATACATAAAGTAATTTTAAATTGAAAATATAATCTTACTGTAATATAATAAAAAAATAATATATTTAATAATAAGCTTTACTGTACAGTAAAGCTTATTTTACTTTAAGGGGGAGCTTAGACGTATGGAAGGGGCTATAAAACTAGTCGAAAAAATTGATAGTTTTTTATGGAATTGGCCGCTATTAATTTTGCTCTTAGGAACTCATGTGTTTTTAACGGTTAGATTAAAATTTATACAAAGGTATATGGGAAAGGCTATCAAACTTTCAGTAACAAAAGATGATAATGCAAATGGAGATGTAAGTCAATTTAGTGCACTTACTACAGCGCTTGCAGCTACCATAGGGACAGGAAATATAGTTGGAGTTGCTACAGCGATATCACTTGGAGGTCCTGGTGCTGTTTTTTGGACATGGATCACAGGAGTATTTGGGATATCTACTAAATATGCAGAAAGTTTACTCGCAACTAAGTATAGAGTTAAAACTGCAGATGGTACAATGGCGGGAGGCCCCATGTATGTTTTAGAACATGGTATGAAAAAGAAATGGCTAGGTGTACTGTTTGCTATATTTACAAGTATTGCTGCTATAGGAACGGGGGGAATGGTTCAGTCAAATGCCATTTCTGCTATGATAAATGATACATTTAAGGTGCCTTATGCTGTAACTGGAGTAATACTAGCAGTACTTACAGCAGTTGTTATCCTTGGAGGAATAAAAAGTATCGCTAAGGTTTGTGAAGTATTTGTTCCTTTTATGGCAGGTTCATATATTTTAGGATGTTTAATAATACTTGCATTTGGCTATAAAACTATACCAAATTCTCTATATACTATAATAAGCTCTGCGTTTACGGGGCAAGCTGCAGTTGGAGGATTTGCAGGTTCTACAATAATGATGGCAATGAGATTTGGAGTATCTCGAGGACTTTTTTCTAACGAATCAGGACTTGGAAGTGCCCCTATAGTATCTGCTGCTGCACAAAGTAGAAATCCTGTGAGACAAGCTCTTGTAGCATCAACTGGGACATTTTGGGATACTGTAATTGTTTGTGCTATAACAGGATTAGTACTTACAAACACAGGAGTATGGAACCAAGGACTCCAAGGAGGACAGCTTACAAAGGAGGCATTTGGAACCATACCAATGATGGGACCCATTGTTCTTACTATAGGACTTATAACATTTGCATTTTCAACGATACTTGGGTGGTCTTACTATGGAGAAAAGTCAATAGAATATCTATTTGGCAAGAAAGCTATTTTTCCGTATAAGTTACTTTGGATTATTATGATATATGTAGGTTCAGTTTTTTCACTTGACGTTGTATGGAACTTTGCTGATTTGGCAAATGGACTTATGGCAATACCAAATTTAATTTCTTTAATTGCCTTAAACAGTGTTATAGTAAAGGAAACAAAGAAGTATCTATGGGAAGATAACTTAGATAGAGAATGTAATGATGAAAAGATAGCAATTTAAAAAACATAAGTAAAGCTTTGGTTTAGGGAATTGAATGTAATAATTCTTTAATACCAAGCTTTATTTGTTTTAAAAAGGATATTCTTGTATTATAATATAGCTAGGCTAGCATGATTTATAAAAGGGGCTAATCTTGCTGTATGGTCTTATAATCATGAAATGGAAATAAGTCATAATAAAATGGAGGAAGGTTTTTAAATGCCTACAGATAAAAAGAATAAGGACAAGAAATTTGATGACAATAAGATGAAGTATATAATTTACTATGTCATTGCCGCAGCAATTGTAGTGTTTTTTATTAATGACTATATAATGAATACTCAGACAAAACATATTAAATACACAACTTTTTTAAATATGATAGAGCAAAAGCAAGTTAAAGAAGTGGAGTTTTCAAAAGATAAGGTTATAATATATCCTAATGAAAAATCAGGATATGAAGAAAAACTTTTATATACAGGAAAGGTTGAAAATGATACAGAGCTTTTAGAAAAATTAAATAAAGCAGGTATTTCTTATGATACCATAATTCCAAAGCAAGATAATCCGGTAAGGAGCTTTATACTTAATTGGATACTTCCTTTTGTAATATTTATGTTTATAGGAAGATATTTATTTGGAATGCTTGATAAGAAAATGGGCAGTGGCGTTATGTCTTTTGGTAAAAATACAGCTAAGATTTATGCAGAAAATGAAACTGGTGTAACATTTAAAGATGTAGCAGGACAGGAAGAAGCAAAGGAATCACTAGTAGAAATAGTTGATTTTTTACATAATCCTAAAAGATATACTGAAATAGGAGCAAAGCTTCCCAAAGGAGCATTGCTGGTAGGTCCTCCGGGAACAGGAAAAACCCTTCTTGCTAAAGCAGTTGCAGGAGAAGCCAAAGTGCCTTTCTTTTCTATATCAGGCTCGGGCTTTGTAGAAATGTTTGTTGGTATGGGAGCTTCAAGAGTCAGGGACTTGTTTGAACAGGCTCAAGAAAAGGCACCATGTATAATATTTATAGATGAAATAGATGCTATAGGCAAAAGCCGTGAAGGGAATATTAGTGGAAATGACGAAAGAGAGCAAACGCTAAATCAGCTTCTTGCAGAAATGGATGGGTTTGATTCCTCTAAGGGAGTAGTAATCCTTGCTGCAACTAATAGGCCAGAGGTACTTGATAAGGCACTTTTGAGACCAGGTAGATTTGATAGACGAGTAATTGTAGATAGACCTGACCTTAAGGGAAGAGAAGACATACTAAAGGTTCATTCAGTTGGGGTTAAAATGGATAAGGATGTAGACTTAAAGGCACTGGCAAAATCAACTCCTGGAGCTGTAGGAGCAGATCTTGCTAATATTATAAACGAAGCAGCATTAAGGGCAGTAAAGAATAATAGAAAAGAAGTAATACAAGAGGATTTGGAAGAGGCTGTTGAAATAATAATTGCTGGAAAAGAAAAGAAGGATAGAATATTATCTCCACAGGAAAAGAGAGCGGTGGCATTTCATGAGGTAGGTCATGCATTAGTAGCAGCCCTTTTAACCCATACAGATCCAGTGCATAAAATAACTATTGTACCAAGAACTATGGGGGCCCTTGGATATACTCTTCAAGTTCCTGTTAAGGAAAAGTATTTGAGTACTAAAGAAGAAATGCTTGATCAAATATCAGTTATGCTTGGAGGAAGGGCTGCAGAAGAGGTTGAATTTAATACGATTTCTACAGGAGCATCAAATGATATAGAAAGAGCAACAGAAACAGCTAGAAATATGGTAACTATATATGGAATGAGTGAAAGATTTGATATGATGGGACTAGAGTCTATATCAAATAGATATTTAGATGGTAGAGCTGTTAAGAATTGTAGTGAAACAACGGCAGCTATAGTTGATGAGGAAACTTTAAAGATAATAAAAGATGCTCATAGTAAGTCAATAAATATACTTAAGGAAAATCATGAACTGCTGAGAAGAGTTTCAGAAAGACTATTAGAAAAAGAAACAATCATGGGTGATGAGTTTATGGCTATGGTAGAAGGAAAAGAAATACATGAAAATATAGAGAGCAAAGACAATGTAGAAAATGTAACAAGTGCAGAAGATAGCGATGAAGCTACACATAAGTTAGTTTAGCATTATAACAAATTAAAAGTACTTGCTATCGGTTACTAAATTTAAACGGGGTGATACAAATATGGAAAGAGAAGAATTAGAGAGGGAATTAAAAGAAGAACTTCAAAAAGAATTAGACCTTGGTATGGAAAAAGAAAGACTTAAAGAGACTATAAATATAATCAATCAGGAAATAAACAATTATATAGAAAAGAGACATGAGATATCAGAATATATACTTGGGTATAGAAAAGAAGTATTAGAAGAATATAAAGATGATGAAGATAAAATAATTGAGTATTTTGACCATGAAAGGTTCGTAGCAGAAGAACAGTTTAAGGTTATAGATAGAAGATTAAAGGAGCTTGTTATACTGAAACCTAGTCCTTATTTTGGAAAGGTGAATTTTATTGAGGAAGAAATAGGACTAGAAGAAAGCATGTATATTGGAAGATTTGGTGTTATTCCTAAGGATGAATTTGAACCAATAGTTGTAGATTGGCGTGCGCCAATATCTTCACTGTTTTATGCTGGGAAAACGGGGGAAGTTTATTATACTTCTCCAAATGGAGAGATTAGAACTGAAGTTTTAAATAAGAGGCAATTTGTTATAAAAAAGGCACAGCTTCTAGGAATGTTTGATTCAGCTATAGACATTAAAGATGACATACTTCAAATGGTGCTAAGTAAGAATGCTACATCAAAGCTAAAAGATATAGTAATGACAATACAAGCTGAACAGGATAATCTAATAAGACAGCCAAAGGATAAAACCATAGTAGTTGATGGTGTAGCAGGAAGTGGCAAAACTACAATAGCACTTCACAGGGTAGCTTATTTGCTGTATAACAATAGAAAAACCTTGCAAGATAAGGTGTTAATATTAGGACCTAACAAAGTCTTTATGGAATATATATCTACGGTACTTCCAAGTTTAGGAGAGGTAGGAGTTAGGCAAACTACCTTTAGAGATTTAGCTATGGAACTATCTGAGATAGATAGTATAATGTCATTTAAGGAGTATATGGAAAATGTATTAAGCGGAAATAAAGAATTTATAAATGAGATGCTTTATAAGAATTCCGATGAATACATTGAAAAGCTTGATTTATTAATAAGTGACCTTGAAGATAATTATTTTGAACTAAGAGATATCACTATATATAATAAAATGATTATAAGTAAACAAGAACTTCGGGATTTATTTCAAAATCATTTTAAAGCTATGCCACTGTTCAAAAGAAATAAAAGAACTAAGAGAATAATTTATACTAGAATAAATGAATTAAGAAATGATGCAGTAAAGGCTATAGAGAAGAAATATAAGGAAAAAATGAATGCCCTTTCTGAAGAATCCTTAAATTTAGAAGGAAGCGAATTGGAATTTAAAAAAAGATTAGAAATAAGAGAAGCCATTGAAGAATCTATAAAGGCTAAACAAGGCTTAAGATGGATAAATAGTGAAGAAATAATTAATATATATATGAGATTTAATGAAGAAAAAACTTTAACATATGACGATTTAGCAGCGGTGCTTTATTTAAAGATAAAATTAGAAGGATTTACAGCACCAGAAGAGGTAAAACATGTTGTTATAGATGAAGCACAGGATTATAGCAAACTTCAATTTATGGTTATAAATGAGTTAACTAAGTGCCAGTCTTTAACTATAGTAGGAGATAGCAACCAAAGGTTACTTCCTATGAGGGGAGAAGTACCTATGCGTTATATAGAAAAGTATTTATCAAATAAAAATGTACAACATTTTAAGCTTGATAAGAGCTATCGTTCTACTAAAGAAATAATGGAATTTGCAAATAAGTATATTCAGAGTGATAATATAGTACCTTTGGTGAGAAGTGGTGAAAGAGTAGAAGTAACTGAGTTTAAGCAATATGAAGATATCAAAGAAAAGCTTTTAATAAATATAAGCAAATTAAAGGAAAAGGGCCATGAAAGCATAGCAATCATATGCAGAGACCTAAAGGAAACCAATAAGATTGGGGAATTATTAAAAGATAAGATGTATATAAAGGTAATAGATAATGAGGAGATATTATATACTTCTGGGGAAGTTATAATGCCTTCATACTTTGCTAAAGGGCTGGAGTTTGATGCAGTAATTGTTATAGATACTAATAATGAAATAGAAAATAAAGATAAAATGCTTTATGTAATGAGTACAAGAGCATTACATGAACTATATGTATATGAAAAAAATTGCTAGGAGTTTACTCCTAGCAATTTTTTTACCATTTAAGCTAAGTGAGTTAGTTTTCATAAGAAATTAGTCTTTGTACAAGCTCATCTACCATTACATTAATTGTTTCAAAATTGATATTTGAAACATAGTAGGCTTCTAGTACGTCATGAATTTTCTTGCATTTAGTTATACATTGTAAGCCTTCATGTAAAAGATCATAGAACTTAGCCTCATCCTTTTGAATTTCAGCTTTATATTTATCTAAATAATCTTTATTCAAAAGATCGGCCATCTTAATATTCTCACCTTCAAAGGATTTTCTATTTACTTCATTAGAAGTTACAATAGCTACATTTAAATCTGGAATAAAGATGTGTTCTATTCTATTTGGATTTATTACATCATGGAATATTTCTACAAAAAATCCGCGATTTAGAGCTTCATCTTTTAAGAAGTTTAAAACCTCTGTTTTGCCAGTGCCGGGGTCGCCATTAAGCACATAGACATTTTTAAAAGGAGCTACAAGTTCATCAATAAAGGTTATTATTCCATTAGGAGTAAGTGCTGTACAGAATAGATGTCGTTCTTTTCCTATAGCAAGAACATTATCCTTGAAAATCTTATCCCTTAGTGTTTTCTTTAAATCATTCAATTTTACTTTATCTAGCGCTTCAAGATTATAGTTTCTCCAGTCTTCATGAACTGCAGCAGCAGCTTTAAAATAGTTAAAGCCCCTTTTATAGGAGCGACTATTATCAGCATAAATTGGATATAATTCTTCTTTTATAGATGACAATCCCTTTTCATCTAAGCATACTCCTAGATTAAATGTTTCATCTACAGCACCAGGATATACAGGATCTTGCATATGAGGAGCAGTACCATCAATCAAGGCTACATTTAGGCCCTTAATAAGTATTGCGTCTAAGGATTCGTTGTCAGAAGAACAGTGAAAGTATTCTACATCATATCCTCTATTTTGAAATATATTACCTATTTTTTTCATTGCAGATGACTTGCCAGTTCCGGGACCACCTTTAAAATATATTACTCTTCTAGCTTCCTTAGTAGGAATTATATAATTAAAGAAGAAATATGGACCTAAAGGTGTATTGCTTCCAGGAAATAAGTGTCTTTCTCTTCCGGTCATAATTTCACACTCCATAAAAAAAATTATACAATATAATATGCAAAATTTAGTTCTATGTGATTGTGGAGCATAATATTTAAAAAGGTATTAACAAAAATAAAAAATCCATAATCGCTAAAATATAATATGTATTATAAGTTAACGATTATGGATTAATGGCTAGTTATTAGCAAAATCCCTATCTATTGTAATTATAGCATTATAGTGAGGGTGGATATTCTTTATATCCTTATTTAAACTGGATTTAATTTCTTCTATAAATTGATCAGTGAGTTTTTGTGTATAACATACAACTATATCAAATATAAGATTCTTAGTATCACCTTCGCCAACCATTCTAAAATCATGAAGTGATTTAATCATAGAATATTTAGTTATTATGCTTTCAACTTCACTTTTAGCATAATTTACTTCCTCATCATTAGTATTTATGGGATCCATATGAACAACAAGTACCACATTTAGCTTTTCAGAAATTTCCTTTTCAGCTCTATCGATAACGTCATGAATTTTAACTATTGATATATCCTGTGGCACTTCGGCATGAACTGTAGCTATAAATTTATTAGGTCCATAGTTATGGATTATTAAATCATGAGTGCCTGTTATGTATTCATAACTCAATAAGCTGCTTGTTATTTTCTCAACTAAATCAGAATCTGGTGCAGTACCTAAAAGAGGATCTAAGGTATCTTTTATTAGTGAATATCCTGAATAAAGTATAAATAATGATACAAGCATTCCTATATAGCCATCTATAGGAAAAGCAATCCATTTAGATAATAGTAATGACAATGCTACACAGCTTGAGGTAAAAACATCTCCCAATGCATCCATAGAGGAAGCTTGAAGAGCTGAGGAATTTATAGTTTTACCGATATATTTATTAAATCTGCTAAGCCATACTTTTGTAAATACAGATAAAACAATAAGGATAAATGGGATGATTTCAAATTTTACAGGAGTAGGATTAATAATTCTTGAATAGGAAGACTTTACAAATTCAAATCCTACTAAGAGAACCATAAAGGATACTATAAGTCCAGATAAGTACTCTATTCTCCCATGACCAAAGGGATGCTCTTCATCTGCAGGTTTAGAAGCCAGCTTAAATCCAAGCATAGTTATTATAGAAGAAGTGGTATCTGAAAGATTGTTAAAGGCATCTGCGGTAACTGATATACTTCCAGATACAATTCCAACTGCAAGTTTTACTCCAAAAAGTATAGCATTAACTACTATTCCAATAATGCTTCCTAAAAATCCATAGGAGTTTCTAACTTTTTCATTTTCAATATTTTCAGAGTCTTTTATAAAACGCTTAACTAATAATTGAGAAACCATTCTAAACACCTCGTAACTTTAATTAAATACAATTATAGATTATACCACTAACAATTACCAATTAACAATTACCAATTAACTATTATCTATTATTTGAAAGAAGAACATAATTATGTTATGCTAAATTTATTAAATTTTCAATTAAAGTGAAAGAAAGGTTGATTGTGGATGGAGAATAAAGTTACATTAGCTAAGGATTTGATAGACTTTATATATAAAAGCCCAACGGCATTTCATGCTGTAGAAACTGTGAAGAGCATTCTAGATGAAAATGGATTTAATGAACTTAAAGAAACAGAGCAGTGGAATTTAAAAGCTGAAGAAAAGTATTATGTAATAAAAAATAATTCAGCAATAACAGCATTTGTTGTAGGAAGAGAAAGTATTGTAGAAAATGGATTTAGAATAGTAGGAGCACATACAGATTCTCCAACCTTCAGAGTTAAACCTCATGCTGAAATGACATCAGAGGGGAATTATTTAAAGTTAAATACGGAGGTTTATGGGGGACCAATCTTAAATACTTGGATGGATAGACCATTGTCTATAGCAGGAAGAGTTATTTTAAAATCCAATAATCCTTTGAAACCAAATTGTAAATTGGTAAATATAAAAAAGCCAATACTTATAATTCCTAACATAGCTATACATATGAACAGAGAGGTAAATAAGGGATTTGAAATAAATGCCCAAAAGCATACATTACCTTTGGTTGGAATGATTAATGATAAGCTTTCGAAGGAAGATTTCTTGCTAAACATTATAGCAAAGGAATTGAATATAGATAAAAGTGGGATACTAGATTTTGATTTGTTTTTATATGAATATGAAAAGGGCTGTATAATGGGAGTAAATGATGAGTTTATATCCAGTGGAAGATTAGATGATTTGGCTATGGTGCATGCAGCTCTAGAAGCCCTTATAAATTCAAAGCCATCGATCGCAACAAATGTTTTAGTGTGCTTTGATAATGAGGAAATAGGAAGTACTACAAAACAAGGAGCAGATTCTATATTCTTATCAAGTATTTTAGAAAGAATAGTAGAAAAGGAGCAAAGTGGGAAGGAAGCATATTTTAGAACTTTGGCAAACTCCTTCATAATATCTTCAGATTTAGCTCATGCGGTACACCCTAACTGGGAAGAAAAAACAGACCCTACTAATAGACCTATAATAAATAAGGGACCTGTAATTAAAATAAATGCTAACTTCAGTTATACTACAGATGCTTATAGTTCAGCTGTTTATGAAGGGATATGTAAAGAACAAAGTGTTCCTGTTCAAAAATTTGTAAATAGGTCTGACTCAAGAGGAGGTTCAACTATAGGACCTATATCTTGGTCTCATGTGAATATTCCATCTGTAGATATAGGGACTCCAATACTTGCAATGCATTCTATAAGAGAGCTTGGCGGAGTAGATGATCATTACTATATATGTAAAAGCTTTGAAGGATTTTATTCTATATAACATATAGAGATTATGGATTATATTATAAAGCAGCATGCATCAATTCATTTGAGATAGTTCTGAAGTTTATGTTGATTTTAAAACTCTAATGTGATAAACTAAAAAGAAAAAATAAATATACCTGGGGTAGAGGTGCTGTAATTAATAGTATTTATTCTTAGCGGCCGCGCGATGAGGAATAAAGAAAGGAATTATAGCCGAAGAAGAATAATGTAGGAAGTTATCTTCTGGCTTTGTATAAAATATATGCAAAGTTGTCACTATAATGGTGGAGAGCTACAGAGGTTACATACAATAGAAGCTAAAAAGCAGCTATAGGTATAACCTTAGCTGCTTGTTTTTTTGTAAGATTTATTTGATTTTAAGAAATAACTCAAACACAATAAAAGTTTAGGGGGCAACATTATGAATTTATTTGGAAGCATGGAAATAAGAGAAAATACACTTTATATAGGTGGAATAAGCACTGTTGAGCTTGCCGAAAAATACGGAACTCCTTTGTATGTTTTTGATGAGGGGCTTATGAGAAACACATGCAAAGATTATTACAAGTATTTTAAAGTAAATGAGTCAAACAATAGGGTTGCATATGCGGGAAAGGCATTTTTGACTTTAGCTATGTGTAAGTTAATTGAAGAAGAAGGTCTTTGTTTAGATGTAGTATCTGGCGGAGAGCTATACACTGCTATGAAGGCAAACTTTCCAGCAGATAAAATTTATTTTCATGGAAACAATAAGACTCTAGAAGAAGTAGAAATGGGAATAGATTATGGAGTTTCAAGATTTGTAGTAGATAATTTTTATGAACTAGAACAAATAAATAAAATTGCAACAAGAAAAAATAAAGTTCAAAAGGTACTATTAAGAATAACTCCAGGGATAGAAGCGCATACTCACGATTATATAAAAACCGGTCAGATAGACTCTAAATTTGGATTTACTTTATCAAATGAAGATGCCTTAAAAGGAGTTAACATGGCGTTAGATCTCCCTGGTATTGAACTTGCAGGGTTACACTGCCACATTGGTTCTCAGATTTTTGACTTATCACCATATGAAGATGAAGTAGAAATAATGATGGGATTTATAAAAACTATAAAAGATGAATTTAACTATGAAATTGAAGAGCTAGACCTAGGTGGTGGGTTTGGAATTTATTATACAGAAGAAGATGAACCAAGAAGTACTAAGGAATACTGTGAAACTATAATAAATAAAGCAGATGAAGCTCATAAGAGATTAGGGATAAAGCTTCCAATGCTTACTATAGAACCTGGAAGATCTATAGTGGGAAATGCAGGGATAACTCTTTACACTATAGGATCTACAAAAAATATTCAAGGAGTAAGGAAATATATATCAGTAGATGGAGGAATGGGAGATAATATAAGACCTGCGTTATATAATGCTAAATATGAGTGTGTTGTTGCAAATAGAATGGAAAATGAAAAAAATGACTTTGTAACTATAGCGGGTAAGTGTTGTGAGTCTGGAGATATACTTATAAATGATACAAATATAGCAGACTCTGAAAGTGGAGATGTTTTAGCAATGTTTACAACTGGTGCATATGGATATTCCATGAGCAGTAACTATAATAAGATACCTAAAGCAGCTGTTGTATTTGTAAAAGATGGAGAAGCAAGACTTGTGTGTAAAAGACAAAGCTATGAGGACTTAATTGGAAATGAAATGTTTTAAATATTAGTTTTAGTATTTAAAAAATTGAAGTGTAAGGAGAAATTTCTCCTTACACTTTTTTACTGTAAGAATAAGTCGCTGTCGGCAGCTAATTCTTGAGAGGTGTTGTCAAATTCCCAGGTGGCTATATTATTTGCCACAATTGGGTCTCGTACATTGTCCGGCAATTTTGTATAATCAGTTTTAGAATATGATTTAACTATCTTTTGTGGAGCTTCTAAATAGTCCCTGTCCATTGCGAGATATCCACTATTCTTTTCTGTCATGGAAATCCCTCCTTATAAATTAGTTTGGAGAATTTAAATAGAGGAAAATATATTATCCTCAAGATTAGTATTCCACAGCTATTAAAAAAAATTACTTTTATTTTAAGTATATGTTTTAATTTTGGAGGTATATTAAATTGGTATATTCATAATATGTTCATAAAGTATAAAAAAAGTTAAATAAATAAATATTTTAATTAAGAAGGATAAAATGATGCTTTATAGAATAATAATAATAGGGTAATAATTATTATTAATAGGGAGGATTATAAAATGACTAAGTTAAATGAAATTTATAAATGTGGAATTTGTGGGAATATAGTTGAAGTGGTACATGAATCAGTAGGTACTTTAGTATGCTGCGGTAAAGAAATGATACATCTTAAGGAAAATACAGTAGATGCTGCAAAGGAAAAACATGTTCCTGTAATAGAAAAGATCGAAGGTGGCGTTTTAGTAAAGATAGGAGAAGTTGAGCATCCTATGCTAGAAGAACATCATATAGAATGGATAGAAGTTCTAACAGTTGATAAAGTTTATAGAAAGTATTTAAAAGTAGGCGAAAAGCCAGAAGCTATCTTTAAAGTTGATGAAGAAATAATTGCAGCTAGGGAATATTGCAATTTGCATGGTTTATGGAAAAAATAGTTTATTGATGATTAATAAAAATAATTAAGGTATATAATAATCCCTATATAACAAAATAATTGTTATATAGGGATTTTAGTTTTATAATAGTATATTAAGGAATAACATATAAATGTAACATATTATCGTAAATGAGAAGATTATAAAATGGAGGAATTTACAATGGAGCAGACAGAACAAAAGAAAGTTATATTTAGTGGAATACAGCCTTCTGGTGAATTAACTTTAGGAAATTACCTAGGAGCGTTAAAAAACTGGGTAAAGCTTCAAGACCAATATGATTGTTACTATTGCATAGTTGATATGCATGCTATAACAGTAAAACAAGAACCAAAGGATTTAAGAAGAAGAACTTTAGAAGTTTTATCTATATACATTGCAGCGGGGATAGATCCAGAAAAGAATACTTTATTCATACAATCCCATGTACCAGCTCATGCAGAAGCAGCATGGCTTTTAAACTGTAATACCTATATGGGTGAATTATCAAGAATGACACAATTTAAAGATAAGTCTCAAAGATATGGAAATAATATTTCTGCAGGTCTTTTTAATTATCCAGTGCTTATGGTAGCAGATATACTTTTATATCAAGCAGATTTAGTGCCGGTGGGAGTGGACCAAAAGCAGCACTTAGAGTTAACTCGTGATGTTGCGGAAAGATTTAATAATACATACAGTGAAACTTTTAAAATACCAGAACCATATATACCTGAGGCAGGAGCTAAGATTATGGATCTTCAAGAGCCAACTAAAAAGATGTCTAAGTCCTCTGATAATCCTAATTCATATATACTTATAATGGACCCACCAGAAGTAATAAGAAAAAAGGTATCTAGAGCAGTAACTGACAGCTTAGGGGTAGTTAAATATAACGATGAGCAGCCAGGAGTTAAGAACTTAATGACTATTTTAAGTGTAATTAAGGGAAAAACTATGGAAGAAATAGAAAAGGAATATGAAGGCCAGGGTTATGCTCAGTTTAAAAAGGACGTAGCAGAAGCAATAGTTATGGAACTTGAGCCAATACAGAAAAAAGTAAAAGATTTGGTAGCAAATAAGGAATACTTAGAAAGTATTTATAAAAAGGGAGCAGAAAAGGCAAGCTACGTAGCAAATAAAACCCTTAGAAAGATGCAAAAGAAGATAGGATTTATACCAGTATCAAGATAATAAAAATGCTATTAGTAGAAAATTATATAATGTATAAAAGTGTATGCTCGTTTTTATTAAGCATGCACTTTATTTATTTAAAGGGGTTGCAAAATACATAGTTTTTGTATATCATATGATTATAAACGAATATGATAATATAAGGAGTGAGAAAGTTGGATTTAATACAGGTGATGAAAGCATTATCTGATGAAACACGTATGAGAATACTTAATATACTCAAAGAAGGAGATTTATGTGTTTGTGAAATAGAGGTTTTACTTGATATAAACCAGTCTAATGCATCGAGACATCTAAACAAATTAACAAATGCAAAAATTCTAGATTATTACAAGGTAGCTAAGTATGTTTATTACAAAATAAATGAAGATACAATTAAAGAGTTTCCTTTTTTAAAACAGATAATTGAAAAGCATGCTATCAAGTTAAATCAGTGCAGAATAGATTATGAAAGGTTAATGAAATATAGAGAAAGTAACTTAAGTTGCGATGACTTAAAAGAAGGTAAGGTTTGCTTTAATAATTAACTTGAAATAAATAATATTACAATACGGAGGATGATTTTATGAAAGCAAAGGTAGCATTTATATGTGTACACAATTCTTGTAGATCACAAATGGCAGAGGCGCTAGGAAAGTTATTTGCAATTGATATATTTGAGTCCTACTCAGCAGGGACAGAGCTTAGACCACAAATAAATCAGGATGCAGTAAGAATCATAAAAGATTTATATAATGTAGATATGAATGAAACGCAAAAATCTAAGCTATTAGATGATATACCAGCGGTAGATATTGTTATAAAGATGGGATGTAATGTGGTTTGTCCGTATTTACCAGCAAAACACGTAGAGGATTGGGGACTAGATGACCCATCAGGTAAGAGTGATGAAGAATTTATAAAAACTGCAAGAACTATTGAAGAGAAAATAAAAGATTTAGCAAGAAGGATTGAAAACAATGAGATTAAGTTATAATTGGTAAAAATCGCACCACTGGAGTGGTAAAAGGAGGATTTTAAATGACTACTGAAAATAAAGAAGGCGGTAAGGCCCTTGGAGTATTTGAAAGATATCTTACTATTTGGGTAGCGTTGTGCATTGTTGTAGGAATACTTATTGGTAAATTCATGCCAATTATACCAAATACCCTTAATAAATTTGAATATTATAATGTATCTATACCAACGGCTATATTAATATGGCTTATGATATATCCTATGATGCTTAAAATTGATTTTTCAAGTATCGTAAATGCAACAAAGAAACCAAAAGGATTAATAGTAACTTGCGTTACTAACTGGCTTATTAAGCCTTTTACAATGTATTTAATTGCAGCATTTTTCTTAAAGGTTGTATTTAAGGCATTTATACCTGAAAACTTAGCAACAGAGTATCTAGCAGGGGCAGTACTTCTAGGAGCAGCACCATGTACCGCAATGGTATTTGTATGGAGTTATTTAACTAAGGGGGATCCGGCTTATACTTTGGTTCAAGTAGCAGTAAATGACTTAATTATATTAATAGCGTTTACCCCAATTGTAGCATTTTTACTTGGAATAAGTGATGTAACAGTTCCTTATGGAACATTAATACTATCAACTATATTATTTGTTGTAATACCATTAGCAGCAGGATACTTTACTAGAAAGTCTGTAATAACAAACAAAGGTTTAGAATACTTTAATGATGTATTCTTAAAGAAGTTTGATAATACTACAATTATAGGATTGTTATTAACTTTAGTTATTATATTCTCTTTCCAAGGAGAAATAATCATAAATAATCCATTACACATTCTTTTAATAGCAATACCTCTAACAATTCAAACTTTCTTAATATTTGCAGTTGCTTATGGATGGGCTAAAGCATGGAAACTACCTCATTCAATTGCTGCGCCTGCAGGAATGATTGGTGCAAGTAACTTTTTTGAACTAGCGGTTGCTGTTGCAATATCATTATTTGGATTAAAATCTGGTGCTGCACTTGCTACAGTTGTAGGTGTTTTGACAGAAGTGCCTGTAATGCTTACTCTTGTTAAAATAGCCAATAATACTAGAAACTGGTTTCCAAGTGAAAAATTAAGAAGTTAAAATATAATTGATATAGTATTCAAAATAAACACAAAGCCCTTGGGGATAAACCAAGGGCTTTATGTTTATAAAATTTTATAGTTAATGGGTTGACAAAATATCATGTAAAGCATAATATGTATATATACCCATGTGGGTATATATACATATTACAAGTAAATTTTTAAGGGAAGTGAGAACAATGGAGAAATTAATAAACTTTTTTAAAATACTATCCGATGAAACTCGTTTAAGAATTTTAGTACTTTTATATCATAAGAAGCTTTGTGTTTGCGAAATGTGCGGCATTATGGAAGAAACACAGCCTAAGATATCAAAACATTTAGCAAAGCTTAGGGATATGGGATTTGTTAAAGATGAAAGAAAAGAACAATTTATATATTATTGCTTAAATTTTAATAATAAGGTACTTGAGAACATTTTAAAAGAAATTGTAGACAATATTAATGACTATGAGACATTGAAGAAGGATATTGAAAAGATTGTTTATGCGGAAGTTTATCTTGATTCATGTAAAGGGCAGGCGTAACAGCTCAATGGTAAATAAGCTGATAGGAGGAATAAAATGAGTATAATTTCTAGTTTATTTGGATTACTTAATGATCAAATATTAAAAATGAAGTGGCTTTCAGAACTAGTGCGCTTGTTAATAGAAAATCTATTTGGATTATCTATTAAAGAAAAGTTGGGAGGAAGTATACATTTCTTTATTTATGACACTATAAAAATTTTTATATTATTATCACTATTGATATTTATAATATCTTATATTCAAAGTTACTTTCCGCCAGAAAGAACAAAGAAAATTCTTGGGGGAATAAAGGGGATTAAGGGAAATATATTAGGAGCATTGCTTGGAACTATTACTCCATTTTGCAGTTGTTCTAGTATCCCTATATTTATAGGATTTACCTCAGCAGGACTTCCACTTGGAATAACATTTTCATTTTTAATATCATCACCGCTTGTAGATATAGGCTCATTGCTGATATTAATGTCTTTCTTTGGAGCTAAGATTGCTATAGGATATGTTGTGGTAGGATTAATACTTGCAGTGTTAGGTGGAAGTATTATTGATAAGTTAGGTCTTGAAGATGAAATACAAGAGTATGTTCGTGATATAGAAAATGTCGATGGTGAAATAATCGAAATGACTCGTGAAGAGAGAATATCTTATTCAAAGGATCAAGTTAAAGATATATTTAGAAAAGTTTGGCTATATGTATTAATTGGAGTTGGTATAGGAGCTGTAATTCACAATTGGATACCTCAATCAGTTGTGGAAAAGGTTGTTGGAAGTAATAATCCATTTGCTGTAATTTTAGCAACAGCTATAGGAATACCAATGTATGCTGATATTTTTGGAACTATTCCAATTGCTGAAGCTTTGCTCACAAAAGGTGTTCCAGTAGGAACTATTTTATCATTTATGATGGCTGTAACTGCGCTTTCATTACCATCAATGATTATGCTTAGCAAGGTGGTAAAACCTAAACTTTTAAAGATGTTTATAATTATAGTTTCAATAGGTATAGTTATCATAGGATATTTATTTAACGCATTTTCATATATGTTTATATAAACATTCAATGGTTAGAAGTAGCCATTAAAATATAAAATTTGGAGGGAGAATAAATTATGATTATTAAAATTTTAGGAACAGGATGTACGAACTGTAAAAAACTAGAGGAAAACGCAAGAAAGGCAGTAGAAGAATTGGGATTAGATGCTACTATTGAAAAGGTAACTGAAATTAAAGATATTATGAAATATGGGGTAATGAAAACTCCTGCACTTGTAGTAGATGAAAAGGTGAAAATTATGGGAAGAGTTGCAACATCTGATGAAATAAAAAAGTACCTATAGAAAAATTAACTAATAAAAGATAGGATATAAGAGAACTTTTAAAGGAGTTCTATAAAAAATACAGCGGTATGTGCTAATTTATAATTTGAGGGATACATGGTGAAGTATTACTATGTATCCTATATTTTTATTCAAATATTGAAGTGATTTTTAGTGTATTTAATCTTTAATTTAATATATGATTATGAAGTTAACTCAAAGTGAGTGATACTAATTGATTATATAGGAAACAATATAACTATGAGAAAATATATATTTAAGGTTTAAAAATAAATAATAAATGTTATAATATTGTAGGAAATACTCACAAGTTTAAGAAGAGGAGAGTTTTGCGTGGAAGATTTAGTTAAAGAAATAGAGAGAAGAAGAACTTTTGCCATCATATCCCACCCGGATGCTGGTAAAACTACCATAACTGAAAAACTGCTTTTATACGGAGGTGCCATAAGACTTGCAGGTTCCGTTAAAGCTAGAAAAGCTAATAAGCATGCAGTATCTGACTGGATGGAAATAGAAAAACAGAGAGGTATATCTGTAACTTCTTCTGTTATGCAGTTTAACTATGATGGATACTGCATAAACATATTGGATACCCCAGGTCACCAAGATTTCAGTGAGGATACATATAGAACACTTATGGCGGCAGATAGTGCTGTAATGGTTATAGATGCTGCAAAGGGTGTTGAGGAACAAACTAAAAAACTTTTCCATGTATGTAGTTTAAGAGGAATACCTGTATTTACATTTGTAAATAAAATGGATAGAGAAAGCAGAGATCCTTTTGAATTAATGGAAGAAATAGAGAGCGTACTTGGAATTCGTTCCTATCCTATGAATTGGCCTATAGGATCTGGGGCAGATTTTAGAGGAGTATATGATAGAAACAGAAATGTAATTGAAGTATTTAATGGTGGTAATCACGGACAGACTCAAGTAGAAGCTTTAGAAGGAGAAGTAAACGACCCAGTATTTAAAGAGCTTTTAGGAAGTGCACTTCATGATAAACTTATAGAAGATATAGAACTATTAGATATAGCTGGAGACGATTTTGATATAGAGCAGGTAAGAAAAGGTGATCTTACTCCTGTATTTTTTGGAAGTGCCCTTACAAACTTTGGTGTAGAGCCATTTTTGAAGGACTTTTTGAATCTATCCACATCACCACTTCCAAGAGAATCAGATCAAGGAGAAGTTGATACCTTCGAAGAGGAGTTTTCAGCTTTCATATTTAAAATTCAGGCTAATATGAATCCTGCGCACAGGGATAGAATTGCGTTTATGAGAATATGTTCCGGTAAGTTTAAAAAGGGAATGGAAGTATTCCATATTCAAGGCAAAAATAAAATTAAGCTAGCACAGCCACAACAATTCTTAGCACAGGATAGAGAAATAGTAGAAGAGGCTTATGCAGGAGATATCATAGGGGTTTTTGACCCAGGTATTTTTAGCATAGGAGACACTTTGTGTAAGAGCCCTAAAAAGTTTAAATTTGAGGGCATTCCAACTTTTGCACCAGAACATTTTGCTAGAGTTAAAACTATGGACACTATGAAGAGAAAGCAATTTGTAAAGGGAATTACGGAAATATCCCAGGAAGGTGCAATCCAAGTATTTAAGCAGATAAATATAGGAATAGAAGAAATAATAGTTGGAGTTGTAGGTGTACTACAATTTGAAGTATTAGAATATAGAATGAAAAGTGAATATAATGTAGATATAAAAATGGAAAGACTTCCTTTTAGATATGTAAGATGGATTGAAAATACTGATATAGATGTAGAATCCCTTAGTATAACTAGTGATACTAAGATTGTAAAAGACTTAAAGGATAGAAGCTTAATGTTATTCCAAAGTGATTGGGCTATAAGCTGGGCGTTGGATCACAATAAAGGAGTAGTTTTATCCGATATTGGTAAGAGTGAGTAATTAGTTAACGGGTTGCATAACTTATAGTAATCCACGATTTCGTTATAAATGAGCACATCTCAATTTGCTGAGATGTGCTCATTAATTATGCAAGTTTTATGTGGAAGGGTCAATATTATCTTAAAATACTGCGTTTATATTTTCCTTCTTCCAAATAAAGCATCTACCACAAATATCACTGCAGCAATTATCAGTAATAAGTGTATAAGACTACCACCAATTCTAAATATAAGACCTATAATCCAAAATAAAACTACAATTCCACCAATCCATCTTAAAATACCCATAAAATCACCTCTACATTTATTATTGGTTATAACATGTTTATAGTATTAACATAATTTTATGGTTTTATCCAACGTGCCACTTGCCATGTGGGTGGCACTTAACAAATAAAAAAGAGAAAAATCTCTTTTGAGATTTTTCTCTATATTTTCTTAGTATCTTCTGTCGTTTCTGTTAGCTTTTCTAGCTTTTCTGCACTCTGGGCATCTTACTGGCTCGTTTTCAAATCCTTTTTCTTTGTAAAAAGCCTGTTCTCCCTCAGTGAATACGAATTCCTTGCCACAATCTTTACATACGATAGTCTTATCTGCCATTTAAAACAACCTCCTTAATATCATAGGAACAGGGTAATTTTTCACGGATAATCCTCCTACGATAAAGGAGATATCTATCTGAATAAATTAACCTTCCTTATTAAAACCGGAGAAGCTCTCCTAAAAAATATTATAGCATAATTTAATAAAAAAACAACTAGGATTAGTAAAGTTATGCAATTTTAAACTGCATATTTTGGCAATGTTTTAAGAAATTTGGGCAAGATAATAACCAATAAATTATGCATTAAAAATTCAGGATTCATAATTAAAAATTAAAGTAATATATATGTTATAATATATTTATAGTAATTTATAAGGTGAGTTAAGAGGGTATATATGGATAAGAAAAGGCTTATAAATTTAATAAAAAAAGGCGAAGGAATAAAGCTAGATTTTAAGCAAAAATTAGAGCTAGATATGGAAAGTTCACGAAAGGAATTAGCTAAGGATATATGTGCTATAGCAAATTCCAAAGGTGGAAGAGGATACTTAATAATAGGAGTAGAAGATAAAACAAAGAAAATTATCGGAATAGGTGATGAGTATAAATACAGTGAAGAACAAATTCAACAAATAGTAAGCTCAAGATGTGAGCCCCCTATACCAATAAATTTAGAATTCGTAGATATAGAAAATAAGAGGATAGCTATAATAAATATATATGATGGGCCACAAAAACCTTATCAAATTAGAGAAACTGGAGCTTTTTATATAAGAAGAGGATCTACTACAGATACTATGAGAAAAGAGGAAATTATATCAGCCCTTCAAGAAAACTTAAGTTTAAATTTAGAACTTTGTCCAATTGTAAATAGTACTTTAGACTGCATAGATAATTCTTTAGTAGATAAGTATTTTATGTTTAAAGGAATTGAATCAAATGATAATAATAGAATAGAACTTATGGAAGGTGCATCAATAATAAATTTTGATGGAGATATGAATAAATATGTTTTAACTTTAGGAGGAGTATTAGTATTTTCTAGAATGAGTTACTTGTTTGCGCCTCACAGTATGATAAAAATAATTAATAAAGTAAATAAGAATTTTCCAGAGAGCATGGTGATTCAAGGAGATCTACTCTCCATGTTAGATGAAGGTGAAGATGTAATAAGAGAGATACTTCCTAAGACATATCCAGTTAAGGCTATATATGAGGGATTAAGCAATGCCATATTATACAGGAATTATGCTTTATATTATACAGAAATAGAAGTAATTATAGAATCAAATAACATAATTTTAAATAGTCCAGGAAATCTATTGTCTAAACATTTAGAAAATAATCATAGCTTTTTAAAAAGAAACATGTGGATTTATGAAAAGCTTATAACCTTAGATGATAAAGGAAGATTTTTAAATTCAGGAAGAGGTTTTGCAAGAATTAAGGCACAATTTAAGGGCAAAGCTAGAGTGAGTTTCGTAAATTCTTTAAAAGAAGAGAAGTTTAAAATTATTTATCCAGGAACTAAATTTTATAAGTAACGGAATATTTCGGCAAGGATATAATAATAATAAGTAATAATATAAGGCGTAAATAGGTGCTGAAAATGGTTGTATAATACATGAAAAATAAAAGTAAATAAAGGTAGAAAAATGTTTTTAAAATATTCAGTCAATTGTATTGAAATAATATTTCTTGTATTATATAATTTAGTTACAGGTAACCTAAAAACCTAAAAAATATAGTTAGGGGTGGTAATCATGATTCAAGTATTTTGCAGCCAGAGAGGATCAGGTAAGACTAAAGCATTGATACAAATGGCAAACAGCAAAGTTGAGACAGAAAAAGGACACATTGTTTATATTGACGATGACAAAAGGGCTCTATTTGAATTACACAGACAGATAAGATTTATACCAACCTGCGATTTTAAAATTAAAAACTATGAGAATTTTTATGGATTTTTGTGCGGCATAGTGTCACAAGATTACGATATTGACACCATTTTCGTTGATGGCTTATTTAATGTTGTAAATCTTGATAGGGATAGTGCGGCACATTTGTTTTATCACTTAGAACAGTTAAGTGAAGATTATAACGTAGACTTTTATATAAGTGTTAATGAGGAAGAAAATATTCCTGAGTGTATGAGAAAATACATGAGTGATTTGTATGTAAATGATTTAGTGTATGCTTAATAACTTAAGCTGATGGATGAGAAAATTACTTTTAGTTAATAGGGGAGAAAATTACTTTAAGTTCATATATAATGTAAACGTATGTTTTGATTGAAAATCAATATTTCTAAGTTGCAAATAAGGTTTAAGAATGGGATACTTTTTATGTTAAAATATTGGAGAAAACCTTAGGGCTGAAAATTAATTCAGCCCTAAGGTTTTTTCTCCGATCGATGCTATTGCTAACAGGGATAAGCACTGATACGCGCCTGGATAAGTTCTTCTAAGGTTCAGATGGAGCAAATATTCCTTATAAGCAAACTCCACCTAAACCTAAGAATCACTTGATAAGGTTGATAAAAATTTCATTTATATATATACTATACATATATAAAAATTGGGATATTAAACTAAGCAATAAGGAGGTAAGCTTAATGAGCAATGTATTTGATGTACTAATGGAACGTGGATACATAAAACAATTAACTCATGAAGAAGAAATAAAAGAAGCATTGGGAAAGGAAAAGGTTACATTTTATATAGGTTTTGACCCCACAGCAGATAGTTTACATATAGGACACTTTCTTCCCATGATGATGATGGCACATATGCAAAGAGCAGGACACAGACCTATTGCACTTGTAGGTGGCGGTACTGTAATGATAGGAGACCCTTCAGGTAAAACAGATATGAGAAAGATGCTTGATAAAGAGACCATTAATAAAAATGTACAGAGTATAAAAGGTCAATTATCAAGATTTATAGATTTCAGTAATGATAAGGCAATTTTAGCTGATAATGCAGATTGGCTGCTAAAACTGAACTATGTGGAATTTATAAGAGAAATAGGGGTGCATTTTTCAGTTAATAAAATGCTTACAGCAGAGTGCTTTAAGCAAAGATTAGAAAAAGGACTTTCTTTCTTAGAGTTTAACTATATGCTAATGCAAGGATATGATTTCTTAGAGCTTAACAGAAGATATGGCTGTACTATGCAGTTAGGCGGAGATGATCAGTGGTCCAATATGTTAGCTGGAGCTGACCTTATAAGAAGAAAAGAAAGTAAGGCAGCATATGCCATGACCTGTACTTTGCTTACTAATAGTGAAGGAAAGAAAATGGGTAAGACTGAAAAGGGAGCATTGTGGCTTGATAAGGAAAAAACTACTCCATATGAGTTTTATCAATACTGGAGAAATGTAGATGATGCAGACGTAGAAAAGTGTTTAGCATTATTAACATTTTTACCTATGGATGAAGTTAAAAAACTAGGAGCCTTAGAAGGTGCAGAAATAAATGAAGCAAAAAAGGTTCTAGCTTTTGAAGTTACAAAGCTTATCCATGGAGAAGAAGAAGCAGTTAAAGCGAAGTCAGCTGCAGAAGCTTTATTTGGAGCAGGAAAGGACATGAGTAATGTTCCTACAGCAACTATAACTAGAGAAAAGTTAAACTTAAGTATATTAGATATACTTGTTGAAACTAAAGTATTACCTTCTAAAGGTGAAGCTAAAAGATTAATTCAGCAGGGTGGACTTAGTATAAACGATGAAAAGGTTACAGATGCAGCTAGAATAGTTACCGAAGAAGATTTTAAAGATGGAGCTATGATAGTGAAAAGAGGAAAGAAAAATTATAACAGAATAGTAATTGAATAGATGGATTCCTTGAAGCATGAAATTTACATCTAGGGAAAGGTTCATTTTACCAGATGTAAATTTCATACAAATAAGGTGTGAAAACTTATTACAAAGCATTAATGAAAAAATCGGATCACGTCCGATTTTTTGCTTTTTATTAAGTACTAATTATTAAATATGCACTATAATTTAGATATAGTGTTTCCACATAATTATGGCATCCTCGCCATTATCGCTGTAATAGTTTCTTCTAACGCCTTCTTCTATAAAGCCAAATTGTTTATAAAGATTTTGAGCAGATAAATTGGATTTGCGAACTTCCAAGGTAAGACCTATTAGGTTTTCATTTTTACTTATGAACATTAACTTATCCATTAATAAAGTTCCAATTCCCTTACGTCTGAAATCTGGATGTACTGCAATATTTGTGACATGGCCTTCATCAACTATAATCCAAAGTCCTGCAAAGCCTACCACAATATCATTTTCCACGGCTACCACGTATCTTGCATGGGTATTAGATGTTAGTTCTCCTTTAATAGAAGTTATACTCCAGGATATTGGAAAGCATAGCGTACTTATTTCATATATAGAAAAAATGTCTTCGAGATCGGCTACTCTAATTTCAATTTCGTTATTATTCATCTTTATTACAAGAATTTCTCCTTTCATATTCTCTTTCAGCTTGAGACTTTCTTAGATATATAGGAGCAAAGCTGTAAATATCTTCGTAAATACCAGCTTTTAGAAGGGACATCCCTATTTCTCCTATGCAAGATGCTCTTACCACATTTAAACTTGCAGGAGCAAAATTGGCATTTGGAATTTGAGATAAAATTTCATCTCTAAATTTATCTGTGCAATCTCCTATAAAACATACATCTTCATTTTTGTTTTTTATTATTTCTAGTAACTCTTTTAATGAAATAGCTGAATGCTCTAAGATCTGTGTTAAATTGCCTTGTTCAAACTTATATAAGGCAGTGTAAACATTATCTCTTAAGGCATCCAGTATAGGGCATATTATACCATTAGTATATGCCATAGCACCTGCAAGTGCATCTAAAGAAGATACAGAAACAAAGGGTTTACCTGTGCCTTGGCTTAGCCCCTTTATGGTTGCGGCTCCAATTCGAAGACCTGTAAAAGAACCAGGGCCTTTGGAAACCACAAAGCCATCTATGTCTTTTATAGATAAATGTAAGCTTTTTAGCAAATACTCAATCATTGGCATCGTAATAACTGAATGCTGCTTTTTATAGTTAAAGATTATTTCACCTAAGAGCTTGGTATCATCTAAAATAGCACAGGTTGCAGATTCTGTAGCTGTATCTAAACTTAAAATTTTCATAGTTTAATCTCCTTTATGTAATCATATCTTTTGCCAACATAGGTAATTGAAACTTTCCTTTTATGAATATCATCTCCGGAAGTTTTTTCAATATTTATCTCAATGTGTTCATCAGGAATAAGTTCTTCTATAAGGTTAGACCACTCAATTACGCTTACACCTTCACCAAATATGTATTCATCAAAACCAATTGCTGCAATTTCATCTGGATCGTTTACTCTATACACGTCAAAGTGATATAGTTTTAATCGGCCATCATATTCATTTACTATGTTAAATGTAGGACTTGTTATATTATCATCTATTTCTAAGCCCTCAGCAATACCTTTAGTTAGATGGGTTTTCCCAGTACCCAAGTCTCCATTTAGGCAAATTATATCAGAAGGGTTACAAAGTTCTCCTATCATTTTACCTATTTTAAAGGTATCTTCTATATTTTTGCATATAAATTCCATAAAAAAACCTACTTTCTAATATCCTTTATTATAATATTTTATCCTAATTTATTAAAAAAGAAAACTTAAGCGTAAAATATATAGATGCAATATTACTTTATACAAGCTACTGCTTCTTTTAAATAAGATATTGCTTTGCTACATATGAAATTATTTTTTGCCATGTCGTCCATAATAGAAAAAGCTTCTTTATCAGATAAGCTCTTTCTATAGGGACGTTCTTCAGTGAGAGCTTGATAAATATCGCATACTCCCATTATTCTGCTCTCTTCTGAAAGTTCATTTGAAGATAAAGCTCGTGGATAGCCTTTTCCATTCAATTTTTCATGATGATTAGAAGCCCAATCACTTATATCCGGTATAACTTCTATTTTATCTAAGATAACTTTAGTGTAATAAACATGAGATTTTATTATACAAAACTGTTCTGTACTTAGTGAACCGTTCTTTTCTAAAATGCCATTTGGGGTAGCAAGTTTTCCTATGTCATGAAGCAATCCCGCAATTTTCATTTTCTGGCATTTTTCATTACTATAACCTATATGTTTAGATACATTATAAGCAAGTTCAGATATTCCTTTAGAATGACGAGCGGTAAAATTGCTTTTATTATCAATTATATTTCCAAAAATATGAGCTATTTTTTCAAATTCATCTAAATTTAAGTATATATCAAATTTAGGCAAGAGGTCTCTTATTGTAATATCCATAAGATCAATATTAGCTAAGTTAAACCAAAAATAATCTTTACTGGAGCATTCTAAAAATGCTTGAACTAAATCAGGAGAAAAAATCACATTAGTATATTTTTTTATCCAGCTAGACATAAACTCTTTTTGCATATAACAAGGTTTAGAGTTATCATATAAAAGATCTAGTAGATCTGAAAGTCTTATTATTTGACTTATTAAAGGAACATCATTACCTTTTAATTTCATAGGGCCTGTACCATCATAATTTTCATGATGATATAATATAAAAGTACTTAAATTATCAAGCTTAGGAAAGTCGCAAGTTATTTGTGCGCCTATTGTACAATGATCCTTTATAAAATTAGGGTTAGAATGACTTTGGCTAAAGAAATTTGAAGCTCCTATATCGTGAAGTAAAGAAGAAATGTATAATTCTTTTATTGTTGAGTAGTCTAAATGTAAAGAGTGAGCTATCTCCAAACTTATATAACATACTCGTTTTGAATGATTTGTA
This sequence comes from Clostridium sp. HMP27, assembly GCF_000765165.1. Lineage (NCBI taxonomy): Bacteria > Bacillati > Bacillota > Clostridia > Eubacteriales > Clostridiaceae > Clostridium > Clostridium sp. HMP27. The sequence continues at coordinate 93,882 of NZ_JMFY01000012.1, forward strand.
ATTGCATGTTTGGAATAATTGATATTAGATACTTCTTCTATAATAATATTATTGTTATTGTCATCTAATGCGCTCATCTGAGCCAAATCTAATGCCAAAGAAAGTGCTCTTATAATTTTGTTCATATTTATTTTCATAATTATAAACATCCTTTCTTAAATTAATAACTTATTTTATAATAACCTGTAAGTTATTCTAAGTAAATACATCTTTGCATTATATGGATACTTTAGGTAAAATATATATTAAATATATGTATACATTAAGAGGTGAAATAATTGAAAAAATTATTTTATGTAGTAATTTTATATATGGCAGCGTTTTTATATAGCTGTACTCCTGTGGAGAGTACAATTAATAATGAATGGAAGAAGCCTATAGAAAAAGAAGAACAAGTCTTGTTAAATATAGTAACTACAAATAAATTTATATATAATATGACAGTAGAATTAACTAAAGATAGACACTATGTGAGTTATATGTTTAAAGATCCCTCACAAGGCATGAATTTTAAATATACAGATGATAGCTTAAGTAACATTTCGAAACAGGATTTATTTATATATAATGGAGTAGGGTTAGAGCCTTGGGACAAGGATTTCATAGATAGTTTAAGCAAAAATAAATTAGGAGTCACAAGTGCTTCTAGAGGTGTAAAACTTATAGCTTATAATAAAGAAAAAAAATATGGTAAGAGAACAATAAAAGATAATCCTTATTACTGGCTTAATATAGATAATTATAAAATTTCTATTTTAAATATTAAAAATGCATTACAGGATAAGGACCCTCGAAATAATGATTATTACGAAAAAAATTTCATGGAGCATTTAAAAAAAATAGAGCCTTATGAGAAGGATTTTAAAAAAATTTCAAAAGAACTTGAGGGAAATGTAATATTTTTTAGCGAAGAGGAATTGGAATACTTTATAAAATATGTAGGATTAAAGAGTATTAATTCATTAACTATTAAGAATGATAAGGATTTAGAAGAAAAACTAAATGCCGAAGAAAATATTTTATTTATGTATAATAATAATGAAGAACTAAAGAAAAACGAGGAAATAATAAAAAAATATAATATGCATCCAGTAAAGATACATGTATACGAGGAAAACTTTACTTACATAGATCTATTAAAAAATAACTTATCTAACCTGAAAAAAATTAAAGTAAAGAAAGAGTGATTTAATTATGTTTTTTATAGGTGTATTTGGAATTGAAGAAAAGCATAAGGAAATAAGAAATATTCAAAATATGGTTTGTAAAGATTGCGAAAGAATGACTACATATGAGCTTATAGAAAAATATAACTTTTTTCATTTCTTTTTTATACCTATATTTAAGTGGAACTATGGATATTATTTAAAATGCAGAAGCTGCACTGCGGTTTTTGAAATACCTAAGGAGCTTGGAGAAAGACTAAAGGTAGGTGAAAATCCAGTAATTAATGATGTGGATTTAAATCCTATGTTTAGGGGAGAAAATTATACAACACTTATTAGATGTAGTAATTGTGGAAGAGAGATGGAAACGGGATTTCAATACTGCCCACATTGTGGACACAAGTTATAGATTATGTTAAGAATTTTAGCTAAGCGACAATGCTTAGCTTTATCTGTTTTTTGCTCAAAAGATAACAGAATAAGGGTATAAACTAGAACCTTTAGAAGTACACTAAAAATATGTTAAAGTCTAGGAATAATTCTAATGAATTTATGAGAAAATTAAGAGAAAAGATACATTTAAGCTTGCAGAACAGAATATATATGATTACTCCAAGGTAATGATCGCCCAAGTAGATACTTTAGGGAACCTATATGTGGATTTGAATAATGATTAGAATGCTAACGAAAATAAGAACAGCATGAAGTAATTACAGTTAGAATGTAAGAAGTGTTTATGAAGCTACACTTTATTAGAAATTTTAAAAGTAGGAGGTGATTTTGATGGAAATTAAAGAAGGTATAATGGTAGCATTAGGTTATGGGAAATTTGCTCGATCTGATAAAATTATTAGCTTAGAACGTATAGAAGATGAGCGAGGCCCTGGAAGAAGAACTGTGGTACATGTAGAGGAAGTTAGATCTCCAATAATAGCCTCTAGGACTGAAAACTCCATACTAGCAAGTATGGTGGAAGTACCAAGAAGTGAACTCGAAGCAGCAGCAGCTTTAGAACTTTTATACGATATACGAGATGATGTGCAACAAATAGGACCCATGCTTAGAAAGAGCATTAAGAAGGAAGCTGACTTTGACCTTGATAAAATTGAAAAACGTATTAATGAAATACTTGAACATGAAATTGAATTTGGAGAAGTATAACGATATAAACAAAGAATCTTTAGCTGCTTTGGTTTATAAGCGGTTAAGAAAATACTAATAAAAGCAAATAAAAAGTTCTAGTAGATTTTATAATCTATTAGAACTTTTTATTTTAAGCGCTTCTATATTATATCTGGCAGGGGCACGAGGACTTGAACCCGGAACCAACGGTTTTGGAGACCGCTACTCTACCAATTGAGCTATACCCCTTCATTACGAAGATTATTGTATCATCAAGGAGGGAATATGTCAACACTTTTTTATATAATAATTATATATGTTAGTTTTACAAGAGTATTTCTTGAAACCTATAAATCATAATGATAAAATGTATTTGTTAAAAATTACTATAGAATAGGCTTTTAAAGAGCTACTTTAAATTGGAGGAATTAAATTATGCAGGAATATGATATTGTTATAATAGGTGGAGGTCCAGCAGGACTTGCAGCTGCAATTTCTGCAAAGGAAGAAGGGGTAGGAGATATCCTTATACTGGAGAGAGGAAATGAGCTTGGAGGAATTTTAAATCAATGTATACATAATGGATTTGGACTTCGTACATTTAAGGAAGAACTCACAGGTCCTGAATATGCACAAAGATATATAAATAAGATAGAAAAATCAAATATAGAATATAAGCTAAATACTATGGTATTAGATTTAAGTAGGGATAAGATTATAAGTGCTGTGAATCCAGATGAAGGCATATTAGAAATAAAGGCAAAGGCAGTAGTGCTGGCTATGGGATGCAGAGAAAGGCCAAGAGGAGTATTAAATATAACAGGTGGTAAATGTGCAGGGATATTTACTGCAGGAACGGCGCAAAGATTTGTAAATATTGAGGGATATCTTCCTGGGAAGGAAGTTGTGGTTTTGGGTTCTGGAGATATAGGGCTTATAATGGCAAGAAGGATGACTCTTGAAGGAGCCGATGTTAAGGCTGTAGTAGAGTTTATGAATTATCCTGTAGGGCTTAAGAGAAATGTTGTACAATGTCTTGATGACTTTGACATTCCTCTAAAGTTAAGTCATACAGTTATAGATATAAAAGGAAGAGACCGTCTTGAAGGAGTTACCATAGCAAGGGTAGATGAAAATGGGAGAACTTTAAAAGGGACAGAAGAATTTATTGAGTGTGATACGTTACTTTTATCTGTAGAACTCTTGCCTGAGAATGAACTATCGAGAAAAGCGGAAGTTGAACTTTCTAAAATTACAGGAGGTCCTATAGTAAATGAAAGCTTAGAAACTAATATAGATGGTATATTTGCTTGTGGGAATGTTCTTCATGTACATGACCTAGTGGATAATGTAAGTATGGAAAGTCACATAGCTGGAAAAAATGCAGCATTATATGTAATGGGGATGAATTTTCAAAATGGTGAAGATGTGACGGAAATAGTATCAGGTAAAGGCGTAGCATATACGGTACCTAAATATATAAATGTTAAAAATGTAGAAGAATATGTTGAATTAAGCCTTAGAGTAAATAATGTATTTAAGAATAGCCATATGGATATTTATTTTGATGATTTGCTAGAGAAGCGTATTGAAAAGGAAATACTTACACCAGGAGAAATGGAAATATTAAAGGTAACAAAGGATATGTTTTTAAAGCATCCAAATTGCAGTAAGATTACTATAAATGTAGAAGAAGAGTAGAAGTTAAGTTTCTATAAATATTAAAGTGAGTGTCTAAAAAAGTTTTTTTAGACACTCTTTACATATAAGCATTTTCCCTTTATTAGCTGAAATAGAATTTTCAGCAGTGATTCCTTTTCCGCATATGTTACAAGAAGTTAAATTATTGGGTGAGGGGATATTTTTTTTAGCAGAGTTACCTAGGTTCTTTTTATTAGAAGGAAGTTCATATTCTATTGGTATGTCATTGGTTCCCTTTTTGCATATATCATATCTCATGGTATATATACTTTCAGCAAATAATTCTAGTTCAAATCTAGGATTTTCTTTATCGTAATATTCTTCTATTATAAGTCTTCTGATCTGAGCATCATTTATAATTAATCCGCTTTTTTCTATACCATCAAAAATGCTTTTAGTAATATTGTTTGTATCAGGATGTCTTTTTTGACTTTTATAATAAACCTTGAGGACTGCAATTAATGCTTCTGTAAGTACTATATGAGGATTTTGAATTCTAGCAGCATAGGCAATTTCTTCTTCATAAAGGGCGTATCTATCATGGTATTTCCCTGAATTATAAGGTAAAATTGCTCGTCCCTTTAAATTTGATAGCTTAAAGTTCGATTTGGATATAGGAGAACCTTTTACTATAACCTTGGCATACTTATTCATATTAATCACCTTTTGTTTATATAATTTATGTACAATAAATTTCAATATTGAAATGAAATCTTATTTAATAATAGCATAATAAGTTCCATCGATACAAATATTTGATTATAAGGTACTAATAAAGTATAATAATTTATTGAACTTACAATATAAAATTTAAAATGAAAACAAATTTAAATATATCTAATAATTGAAATATAAGAGAGGTAAAAGTATGGAGAATAAAATTAAAATTCTTGCTATAGAGAGTAGCTGCGATGAGACTTCTGCAGCGGTAGTGGTAAACGGAAGAGATGTACTTTCAAATGTTATAGCTTCTCAAATAGATACACATAAAAAGTTTGGAGGAGTTGTTCCTGAAGTAGCTTCAAGAATGCATATTGAGGTAGTTGGTGCAGTGGCTAAGGAGGCAATAGATAAAGCAAACATTACATTTGAAGATATAGATGCAATAGGTGTTACGTATGGACCAGGTCTTGTAGGGGCATTGCTTGTAGGTCTTCAATATGCTAAGGCATTGGCTTTTGCTTTGGATAAACCACTTATTGGAGTAAATCATATTGAAGGTCATATAAGTTCAAATTTTATTCAGCATAAAGATTTGGAGCCACCTTTTGTGTGTCTTGTAGTATCAGGGGGGCATACATTTGTAGTATATATGAAAGATTACGGTGAATTTGAAGTAATGGGTCAAACTAGAGATGATGCAGCAGGAGAAGCTTATGACAAGATAGCCAGGGCGTTAGGATTAGGATATCCAGGTGGACCTAAAATTGATAAGCTTGCTAAAGAAGGAAATGAAGATGCAATAAAATTTCCAAGAGCAAACTTTCATGATGATACATCCTTGGATTTTTCATTTAGTGGATTAAAATCTGCAGTTTTAAACTATTTAAATTCTATGGAAATGAAAGGTGAAGAGATCAATAAGGCTGACGTGGCAGCATCTTTCCAAAAGGCAGTAGTTGAGTTTCTAGTTGATAATGCAATGAAAGCTTGCAAGATTAAAAAAGTAAACAAAATAGCAGTAGCAGGAGGAGTGGCATCTAACTCATGCTTGAGAAGTACCTTAATTAATAGAGGTCGTGAAAATGATATAGAGGTGTTATTTCCAGAACCTATACTATGCACAGACAATGCTGCCATGATAGGAAGTTCAGCGTATTTTGAGTTTTTAAAGGGAAGGGTATCTTCCATGGAGTTAAATGCAGTGCCAAATTTAAAATTAGGGCAAAGATAAAAAAGCTGTTTTGCAGCTTTTTTATTTTTTTGTTAAATTAGTTGCAGAATCCTTAGTGAAAAAACAAGTGAATTCAATACGAAAACTAAAAGGATAAATTAGGTACAAAATGTTAAGAATTTCTAAATGAAATTGATTACATTAACTATAAAAAGTGAAATTTGGGATTTTCAAAATTGCAATTTTTAGTCAATGGGTCTATAATGGAAAATAATAAAAATTAATAATCGGCTTATGATTTGAATTTACATAAATCAATGGTAATGCGTTGGTGGTAAAGGGTTATAGGTGGTTAATTGTTTTAATAGTTTTGTGCATAAACATAATTGAGATGTATTAAATATGCTAAAAACTAAATGCTTTAATGTTTTAAATCAGAGGAGTAAAAGATTGAGTTTTAAAGTATTATTCAAGTTTAAGAAAAATGAAGGGGGCTTCTAAAAAATGAAACGAAGAGTACTAGCATTATTGATAACCAGTATGGTTATAACAACAACGCTTCTAGCAGGATGTGGGGGAGGAGATAAACAGACAACTAGTGGAAATGCTTCTGCTCCGAAAACACTTATTTATGCTCAGGGTTCTGATCCTAGAGGATTAGATCCAGCTTATGTTGATGATGGAGAATCAGCTAAGATAATTGTAAATGTGTATGAAGGATTACTTCAATATAAAGAGGGGTCAACAGAGGTAGAGCCATGTCTTGCAACAGAATGGAAGATAAGTGATGATGGAAAAGAGTATACATTTAAACTACGTCAAGGAGTGAAATTCCATGATGGAACACCATTTAATGCAGATGCAGTAAAGTTTAATATAGACAGACAAATCCCACCTCAAGCAAAAGATGATATGCCATATGCCTCATTTACTTTTGCCCCAGTGGAGAAGGTTGAAAAAGTAGATGAATATACAGTGAAAGTTACATTAAAGGAACCGTATACTCCTTTCTTGGCTAACCTTGCAATGAGTCTTGCGGCACCAATGGCAAGTCCTGATGCTATAAAGAAGAATAACGGCAACTTAAATGAAAATCCTGTAGGAACAGGACCGTTTAAATTTGTATCTTGGAAAAAGGGTGAAGCAGTAACTTTAGAAAAAAATATTGAATATTGGGGAGAAAAAGCCAAATCAGATAAAGTAGTATTTAAGTTTACTAAGGAAAATTCAGTACGTGCAAGTGAACTTATGACAGGGTCTGTGGATATAATAGATGGAGTTGATCCTAATGATATTAAAAAACTTACAGACAGCAAGATGGAATTATTCAATGAACAAGGAATGAATATAAATTATATGGCATTTAACACATCTAGGGCGCCATTTAATGATGTTAAACTTAGACAAGCCATAAGTTATGCTATAGATAGAGAAGAACTTGTTAAATATTTATATCAAGGTTTTGCGGATGTAGCATATACTCCAATGCCATCATTTATGCCAGGGTTTAATGATAAGTTAAAGTCTTATCAGTACAATCCAGAAAAAGCAAAAGAGTTATTGAAGGCAGCGGGAAAAGAAAATCTACAAGTTAAAATGATTACTTACTCAAATCCTAGACCATATAATCCAGTAAATGGACAAAAGTTAGCTGAAGCCATCCAAAACTATTTATCAAAAGTAGGAATAAAGGCTACAATTGATGTTTATCCATGGAAGGAATACAAAGAAAAAATAGCTCAAGGAGAAGGAGATATACTATTCTATGGATGGAATGGAGATAATGGAGATGCGGACAACTTCTTATCATTATTTGATTCAAAAGAAATAAAATCTACTTTAAATGCTGCTAGATATAACAATCCTAAAGTAGATGAACTTCTTATAAAGGGAAGAAAAACTCCAAATGGAGAAGAGAGAAATAATATTTATAAAGAAATACAAAAGATAGTAGATGAAGAGGCAGTTTGGCTTCCAATATCCTATGCAAAAAGTATTGCAGCTTACTCATCAAAGGTTAAAAACTTTGAACTTCATCCAACAGGAGTCGTATTCTTAAAGGATGTAGAAAAATAATTAACACAAGATTAAGAAACCCCGTTTAGCCACGGGGTTTCTACATAGGCATAATTTGTAGAAAGCTACGATTTTATTACAAATTATAAACCACTACATATTATTAGTGACTATACATTGGATATTATAGAAGGGGGCCAAAGATATGCTAAAGTATATACTTAAAAGATTAGCACTATTACTGCCTGTAATACTTGGGGTATCAATACTTGTGTTTTTAGTAATGCATGTTTTTACAACAGACCCTGCAAGTATTATATTAGGACAACATGCTACAGCTGAGCAGGTAGCAAACTTAAGAGAAGAGCTTGGGTTAAATAAACCCCTATATTTACAATATTTTGATTTTATAGGAGGTGTATTTAAAGGGAGCTTAGGAAATTCGCTCATAACTAAGACTTCAGTTACAGGAGAAATTCTAGCAAGATTTCCAGCGACTATTGAACTTGCTTTGGCAGCTATTATTATTGCTTCTATAGTTGGGGTGATTATAGGAGTAATATCTGCAGTAAAACAAAATTCTATTGTGGATTACCTTAGTATGATAGGAGCATTGCTTGGAGTTTCTATGCCAATATTTTGGCTTGGACTTATGCTTATAGTATTATTTTCAGTTAAACTTCATTGGCTTCCTGTATCGGGAAGAATACAAATAGGTATGGAACCTGCTCATGTTACAGGGTTTTATCTTTTGGATAGTTTAATAACTGGAAATATGGCTGCATTTAAAAGTGCACTCATGCATTTAACGTTACCCGCAGTAGCGTTAGCTTCTTATTCTACTGCAATTATAGCCCGCATGACAAGATCTACAATGCTTGAAATTGTCAAGCAGGATTATATAAGAACAGCAAGAGCTAAGGGATTATTTGAAAAAGTTGTAATACTTAAGCATGCACTGAGAAATGCATTAATTCCTATAACTACAGTAATAGGACTTCAATTAGGTTCTCTTCTTGGGGGTGCTGTACTTACTGAAACAGTTTTTTCCTGGCCAGGGGTTGGGAGTTATACAATTGATGCCATAATGAAATCAGATTATCCAGTGGTTCAAGGAGCTGTAATGATTTTAGCGATTGTATTTGTACTTGTAAATTTGATAGTAGATTTACTATATGCATATTTAGACCCTAGAATAAAATATTCGTAATAGGAGGTAATTATAAATGGAGACTAATGCAGAATTAAATGGCAGAGTTGAAGAAAGTGAAGAAAAATATAAATATTTTAAAAATACATTCAGTGTTCTTATAAAGAATAAAGCGGCTCTAGTGGGATTGATTATAATTTTATTATTAACTTTAGTAGCTTTATTTGGAAAGTTTATTATGCCTTATAATCCTTACGTAGGGGAGCTTTCAAAAAGCTTGCAGGCCCCATCGGCCGCACATATATTTGGAACCGATGAACAAGGAAGAGATATATTAAGTAGAATTATAGATGGAACAAAAATATCTTTAAGGGTAGGGGTAACATCAGTTGCTATTGCATTAAGTATTGGAACCGTAGTTGGTGCACTAGCTGGGTATTATGGTGGGAAAATAGATATGTTATTAATGAGAATAATGGATATAGTACTAGCTTTTCCATCATTGCTTTTGGCTATAGCATTTATGAGTGCATTAGGAAAGGGAATAGATAAAGCTGTAATTGCAATAAGTATTGTTACAATACCTGAGTATGCGAGAATAGTTAGAAGTTGCATACTATCAGTTAAAGAAAGTGAATATGTTCAAGCGGCAAGGGTAATAGGAAATAACGATTTTAATATTATATTTAAGCATATTTTACCCAATGTTATGTCCCCTATAATAGTACGTGCAACACTCGGAGTGTCTTCAGCTATTTTAGATACTGCAGCTTTAGGATTTTTAGGGCTAGGAGTTCAGCCTCCTTTTGCCGAATGGGGAAGCATGCTTGGAGCAGGAAGAGGATATTTTTATAACGCTCCTCATATAATATTGTTCCCTGGTATTGCTATTACTATTACCGTATTAGCTTTTAATTTATTTGGAGATGGACTTAGGGATGCATTAGATCCAAGGTCTAAAAAATAGAGGTGATTGAAATGTTGCTAGAAGTGAAGAATTTAAAAACTCAATTTAAGGTACAAGGCGGACTTGTAAATGCGGTTGATGGTGTGGACTTTAGTATAGGTAAAGGAGAAGTTGTAGCAATTGTTGGAGAATCCGGCAGTGGTAAAAGTGTTACTTCTTTATCCGTCATGGGGCTTATACCAAGTCCTCCGGGAAAAGTTATAGATGGAGAGATATTATTTAAGGGCGAAAATTTATTAAATAAAAACAAAAGAGAAATGCAGGATATAAGAGGGAATAAGATCTCCATGATATTCCAGGAGCCTATGACATCATTAAATCCTGTATTTACTGTAGGAAAACAAATTTCTGAATCTATTATGAGGCATGAGAAGCTATCTAAAAAAGAAGCAGAAAAGAAAGTAATAGAGATGCTTGAATTAGTAGGAATACCTTCTCCAGAAACGAGGATTAAGGATTATCCCCATCAATTAAGTGGAGGTATGAGGCAGCGTGTAATGATTGCTATGGCTCTTACTTGTAATCCAGAACTTTTAATTGCAGATGAGCCAACTACTGCACTAGATGTTACAATACAAGCTCAGATATTAGATTTAATGGTTAAGCTTAAGGAAAAACTAGGTACATCAATACTTTTAATAACTCATGATTTAGGGGTAGTTGCAGAAACGGCTGATAAGGTTGTAGTCATGTATTGTGGAAAGGTTGTTGAAAATGGAACAGTAGATGAAATTTTTGAAAATCCAATGCATCCATATACCCAGGGATTGTTAAATTCTATTCCTAAGATAGATGAGGAGTGTGAAAAATTATTTATGATACCTGGGATGGTTCCCAATCCTTTAGAAATGCCTGAAGGTTGTGCGTTCAGTAGTAGATGTAGTAAATGTAGTGAGAGATGCACATCAAAAGAGCCTCCTCTGATAGATCAAAATGGAAGACAAGTAAGATGCTTTTTGTATAGTAGCAAAGAAAGGGGGAAGGTATAACTATGGAACTTTTGATGGAAGTAAAAAACTTAAAGAAATACTTTCCTGTGCAATCTGGATTTTTGAGCAGCAATAAGGGATATGTTAAAGCTGTGGATGATGTAAGTTTTAATATATATAAAGGAGAAACCTTAGGCTTAGTAGGAGAATCAGGCTGTGGTAAATCTACTACTGGCAGAATGCTTGTAAATTTGATGAATCCAACCAGCGGTAATGTATTATTTGAAGGTAAGGATATAAGAGAGCTAAGCAAAAGAGATAAAAGAAGTCTAAGTAAAAATATACAAATAATATTCCAAGATCCATATGCATCTTTAAATCCTAGAATGACAATAGGAGATATAATAGCTGAGCCTATGAAAATAAATAAGATAGCAGAAAGCACAGAAATAGAAAAAAGAGTTTTAAATCTATTAAATTACGTAGGACTTGCAAGCTATCATAAAGACAGATATCCTCATGAATTTAGTGGTGGACAAAGACAAAGGGTTGGAATAGCAAGAGCAATTTCTGTAAATCCAAAACTTATAGTTTGTGATGAGGCAGTATCAGCGCTGGATGTTTCTATACAAGCTCAAGTTTTAAATTTGCTACATGATCTTCAAAAAGAATTCGATTTAACATATCTCTTTATAGCTCATGGTTTAAATGTTGTGAAGCATGTTAGTAATAGAGTAGGGGTAATGTATTTAGGAAAACTTGTAGAGATAGCAAATGATAAGAAATTATATGATGCTCCAAAACATCCATATACTCAGGCGCTTCTCTCTGCAATTCCTGTGCCTAATCCTAAAGTGCAAAAGGAAAGAGTTATATTAAAGGGAGATGTACCGAGTCCTTTAAACCCTCCGTCTGGCTGCAGGTTTCATACTAGATGCCCTAAGTGCATGGATATATGTAAGGTGGAGGAACCTAAAATGATAGAGATTGAGGAAAGACATAGTGTAGCCTGCCACTTGTATAATAGTTAATATTCTAAGGTGAAAGTCGACAGAGGTCGGCTTTCTGTATTTTTGTCATCAGATTATTATATAACATAAATGCATATGATATAATTAATGAAGTGAACTAAGGCGTATTTTATACATATAAAACTTGAAGAGAAGGATTATTATTTAATAATGTGGAGGTAAACATATGAATAAAAGTATAGGTTTTATAGGATGTGGCAACATGGGGCAAGCTATCATTGGAGGATTAGTTAAATCTAATATTGTTGAAAACAAAAAAATACTAGTAAGCAATCCTACTATGCCTGAACTTGAAAAGGTGAAGAGTGAACACGGAGTGCTTATTACTACTAATAATAGAGACGTTGCTGAGCTTAGCGACATTATAATACTTGCAGTAAAGCCTAATAAACATAAGGAAGTAATAGATGAAATAAAAGAGACTGTTAAAAAAGATGCAATTATTATTACCATAGGAGCAGGGATTTCCATAGATTTTTTAAAGGAGTCTTTTAATACTGTAAATAAATTTGTGAAGGTTATGCCAAATACTCCAGCTTTAGTAGGAGAAGGTATGGCAGCAATATGTCATGATGGGTCTCTAACTAAGGAAGAAGAAAAAGAAGTATCTTTGATATTTGAAAGTTTGGGAAAAGTAGAGTGGGTGGAAGAAAGACTTATGGATGCAGTAACTTCTATAAGTGGCTCTTCACCTGCTTATGTATATATGTTCATAGAGGCTTTAGCAGATGGCGGAGTTATGCAAGGACTTACTAGAGACAAAGCTTATAAAATGGCGGCTCAAGCAGTGCTTGGTTCTGCAAAAATGGTTCTTGAAACAGGAGAGCATCCAGGACAATTGAAAGATAAGGTGTGTTCACCAGGAGGAACTACAATTGAAGCTGTATATTCCTTAGAAAAGAATAATTTTAGAGGAACTATAATTGAAGCAGTAAAAGTCTGTGGAGAAAAATCTAAAAAGATGAGTGGTAAGTAAAAAAGTTGCCTTTGAGGCAACTTTTTTAAAAGTGCATTCCGTTCTCGTAGTAACTGCTTTCTTTAAATGCGGTAAACATTATGTCGACACTTTCATGACCGGTTTCAAGCACGTGCTTTGTCACTATACCAGCAACCATATCTTGGGTTTGTTGCCCTCTATCAAACCAGCCTATTTCAACAAAAGCATAAGGAGCTACAACTTCACCATCTTTTATTAAAGTAGTAGGTATAAGTTCTATGGTAAAGTATTCTCTAGGGCATTTTAAAAGAGTTTGAAGCTCATCTACCATATCTTTGCTTATTTTGCATACTTCAGATTCCTTAAGACCTCTAATTTTTATCTGTGGCATAACTTTCCTCTCCTTTAAATAAAGTATTTTTTTCTTTTTGTTTTGATATATTCATATGGTTGGTTCCCCATATACCACCAAGTATTAGTAGAGAACCTATTATATGATAAGTATAAAACTTTTCTTTCAAAAATACTACACCTGCTACTATAGATACTATAGTAGATAAGTTTGTAAAAACTACAGATTTTGAAGCTTCTAATTTTGATAAACTATAATTTACAAGAAAGAAGGCTACAACTGATGAAAGTAATCCTAAATAAAATATTGATATTAAAAAGTCTTTAGACTTTAGTGGGGCGAAATAATTTATTAGGGTTCCATTTACTAAATGAGTGGATAAGGATAAAAAGTTAAAGGTTAGTGCTGCTATACCCATCATAAAGTAAGTGATTTCAAAAGAAGAAAATCTTATAGAAACCTTCCTGGAAAGTATGTTAAAAACAGATGCAGAAATAACTGCGCCTAGTAAAAGAAATGTTCCTAAAACACTATTTGAGCTATTACTGTTTCCGTTATATATTGTAATGAGTACTACTCCAATCACTGATAAAACTATAAAAATCCACTGATATATGTTGGATTTCTCATTTAAGAAATATATAGCTGCAATTGTTACACATATGGGAATTAGGGCTATCATAATTCCAGCTTGGGAACTAGAGGAAAATTTAAGTCCGTAGGTTTCAAAAATAAAATAAAAAACAGGCTGAGCTAGTGCAACTAAGAATAAAGGTTTTAAGTTTTTGTTTTTGTAATTTACGGTTACTGCTTTAAATAATATTAGTAAAGACATAAATATAAACCCAACTAAAAACCTATATGATAATAGTTCAAAGGGAGAAGAGTGATTAAGAGCTTTTTTAGAAAATAAAAAGCTAAGTCCAAATATGGTAGCATAGCATATAGATGCAATATATGGTAGAAATTCTTTTTTAGAATTCATAAGGTTACCTCCTGATATTTTTATTGTACATAAAAATTAGTTTAGATGAAGAGGTCTTCACCTAAACTTTACAAACTTATTTTAAAATTATTGATCCTCGGATAAGTGGTTTTCCCATTCCTCGTATAGATTTTCGATTTCTTCTTGAATTTTAAGGATCTGTTTATTTACGTCCTCACTTTTTAAAGGATCAGAATAAACTTCTTCAAGACATAGTTGATTTTGAAGATCTACAAGCAACTCTTCTTTATCAGTTATGGAGCCTTCAATATGCTTAACTTTAAGCTTTTTCTCTTTTTCAGCTTTTTCTATATCACGTTTTTTCTTCTTTTCTAGATGTATCTGAGTTTTAGTCTTACCTTCTTGTTCTTCTTCTATCATAAATCTATGTGGATTTTTCTTCTTTTCTATATAGTAAGAATAATTGCCAAGGTATTCCTTAACTCCATCTTGGTTTAACTCGTATATTTTGTTAATAACTTTATTTAGAAAATATCTGTCATGAGAGATAACTAAAACAGTTCCATCGTAATCCATTATGGCATCTTCAAGTGCTTCACGAGACATAATATCTAAATGATTAGTTGGTTCATCTAAAAGTAAAAAGTTAGATTTAGAAAGCATGAGCTTTAGTAAATTGATTCTACACTTTTCTCCACCACTTAATTTCTTTATTTCTTTAAATACATCGTCACCAGTAAATAAAAAGGCTGCCAGTGCACTTCTGATTTGTGTGGTGGTCATATCTGGGAACTCATCCCATACTTCATCAAGTATTGTTTTTTCAAGGTTTAAATCAGATTGCTCTTGATCATAGTAGCCTAAAAATACATTTTTACCAAGTAGTTTTAAGCCCGTATCAGCATTGATGTTATCCATGATTATTTTAAGCAAGGTGGTCTTACCCCTACCGTTTTCACCTATGAGAGCTACTTTTTCTTCACGTCTAATATCTAAGTTTAAGTCTTCAAAAAGTAACTTATCACCATAGCTTTTACTCATATTTTCTACGTGAAGTACATCATTACCGCTTTTTATAAGAGTAGAAAAGGTGATTTTAGCAGCTTTAGGATTTCTATCAGGAGCATCAATTCTGTCTATCTTATCTAGAGCCTTTTGTCTGCTTTCTGCAGCTTTTATACTTTTTTCACGATTAAAGGATCTAAACTTCTCTATAATTTCTTCCTGCCTTTTAATTTCAGCTTGTTGCAAATTAAAAGCTTTTAGTTTTACATCATAATCTTTTTTCTTATAATCAATAAATTTAGTATAATTACCATCATAAGAATTCATGCGGCCGTTTAAAAGTTCCATTGTTCTATTGGTTATTGCATCTAAGAAAAATCTATCATGAGATATGATTATAATGGTTCCTTTATATGTCTTTAAATAATCTTCTAACCATTCAATTGCCTCTAAGTCCAAATGATTAGTAGGTTCGTCAAGTAATAATATTTGAGGATTTGTTAGTAGGAGTTTACACAAGGATACTCTTGTCTTTTGGCCTCCGCTTAGAAGATTTATGGTTTTATCAAAATCTTGTTCAGTGAATCCAAGTCCTTTTAATACCTTACTTATTTCACCTTTATAGGTGTACCCGCCACGATTATTATATAACTCTGTAGCTACAGAGTAATCTTTTATTATTTTATTATGATATTCTTCATTAGATGGGTCATAGGGTTCGTTCATTTTTATTTCTAAATTTCTCATTTTGTTTTCAAGGTTTATTATATCTTCAAACACCTTAAGCATTTCGTCATATATTGTATTGTTAGAATCTAAGGAAAGATGCTGAGAAAGATAACCTAAATTTTTATTCTTATCTATAAATAACTCTCCGCTATCGTATTCCATAGTTCCTATTAGTATTTTAAATAATGTAGATTTACCGGCGCCGTTAGGACCTATAAGCCCAATCTTATCACCTTCATTTACACTAAAAGTAACATTATCTAATATAATATCTATTCCAAAAGTCTTATGAATTTCCTTTGAACTTAAAACTATCATTATTAATTCACCTCTTTACCATTACTATTGTACTATGTAAAGCTAAATTTTTGTAGGTATAAATTATTTTATAAATATTTATTAATAATTTCGCTATATTTTTCACAATATATTATAGTATAGAAATAAAAATTGTGGTAAAATATAAAGATGATTAAAATAAGATTTAAGAGGTGTAGTGATGGACAAGAAAAAAGATATATCAATGGCTGTAATAAAAAGACTGCCTAAATACCATAGATATCTTGGGGATTTACTTAAAAATGAAGTTGATAGAATTTCCTCAAAAGAATTAAGTAAAAAAATAGGCTTCACTGCTTCTCAAATTAGACAAGATTTTAACTGCTTTGGTGATTTTGGACAGCAAGGTTATGGATATAATGTTAAAGAATTATATAACCAAATAAGTGGAATATTAGGTCTTACCAGAGAGTATAAAACTATAATAGTAGGGGCAGGAAATATAGGGCAGGCAATAGCGAATTATACTAAATTTGATAGACTGGGTTTTAACTTGCAGGCTATATTTGATATAAATCCTAAACTTGTAGGACTAAAAATAAGAGATATCGAGATAAACGATATAGATGGTTTGGAAGATTATTTAAAGAAAAATTCAACAGATGTTGGAGTAATATGTGTTCCAAGTAAAGCGGCCCAAAATGTTGCAGATATATTTGTAAGAAATGGCATTAAGAGCATATGGAACTTTGCTCCAATTGATTTAAAGGTTCCGGAAGAAGTACACACTGAAAATGTCCATTTAAGCGAAAGCTTACTTACTTTAAGTTATTTAATGAGCCAGGATGAGAATTAAAAGAAAAATAATTAAGTTTGTGGAAAAATGTCGTTTGTTTAATTTTAAACAATTTAATGTGTTATAAATCAATATAATTTGGAATAAACTAATGTTATTTCCAAATTATTTTTTTAATTTATTTAAAAAAATATAAACTTTTTTGTTGAAAAGTAAATTTCTACGTTATATAATAAAAATGAGTATAGATATTTTATTTTTTATAAATGTTTGTTATAATATTAACAAGATTTATAAAAAAATTATAGGGAGGACAATTTGATATGGAATTTAAAAATGTTATCCTTGAAAAAGAAGGCAAGGTTGCTATTGTTAAAATCAATAGACCTCAAGCTTTAAATGCACTAAATTCAGAAACTTTAAAGGAATTAGACATAATAGTTGATGATTTAGCAAATGATAATGAAGTATTAGCAGTTATACTTACTGGTGGTGGAGATAAGGCATTTGTAGCAGGTGCAGATATCACTGAAATGAAAGAGTTAAACACAATGGAAGGCAGGAAATTCGGAATACTTGGAAATAAAGTATTCAGAAAGTTAGAAACTTTAGAAAAACCTGTTATAGCAGCTATTCATGGATTTGCTCTTGGTGGCGGATGCGAAATAGCTATGGCTTGTGATATAAGAATAGCTACTACAAAGGCAAAATTTGGACAACCAGAAGTTGGCCTAGGAATTACTCCAGGTTTTGGTGGAACTCAAAGATTACCAAGACTTGTAGGAATGGGAATGGCTAAACAGTTAATATATACTGCAGACATAATAAATGCTGAAGAAGCTTTAAGAATTGGACTTGTAAATAAAGTTGTAGAAGTAGAAAGTCTAATGGATGAAGCTAAAGCTTTAGCTAATAAAATAGCAGCAAATGCACCTGTAGCTGTAATGCTTTCTAAAGCAGCTATAAACAGAGGAATGCAATGTGATATAGATACAGCGTTATCCTACGAATCAGAAGTGTTTGGAGAATGTTTCTCAACTGAAGACCAGACAGAAGGTATGACAGCATTTGTTGAAAAGAGAAAAGAAAAGAACTTCAAAAATAGATAGGAGGTAAAGTATAATGAATTTTTCATTAACAAGAGAACAAGAATTTGTAAGACAGATGGTAAGAGAGTTTGCTGAAACTGAAGTTAAGCCACTAGCAGCAGAAATCGACATAACAGAAGAGTTTCCTATGGAAAACGTAAAGAAGATGGCTAAACTTGGAATGATGGGAATACCATTTTCAAAGGAATATGGTGGAGCAGGTGGAGACGTTATATCCTATGCAATAACAGTTGAAGAATTATCAAGAGTTTGCGCTTCAACAGGTGTTATTGTTTCAGCTCACACTTCATTATGTGCATCAGTAATAAA
>NZ_JMFY01000013.1:0-9842 GCF_000765165.1 Clostridium sp. HMP27
TGGGGTTATTGGCGGTGCAGGGGTTGGTATAGCTTATGGTGTTCCTTTAGCAATAGTAACAAAGTGGTTTCCAGAAAAAAAGGGATTTGTTGTTGGACTTGTTTTGTTAGGCTTTGGAGTATCACCATTGGTTACAACTCCGCTTGCAAGGATTTTGATTGAAATATTCGGAGTTATGAAAACCTTTCTTGTATTAGGAGTATCCTTTGGTATTATAATTCCTATTCTTTCTTATCCGTTTAAATACCCTTCTGAATTGGAAGCTGATGTACTAAAAGAAGTTATAGATAAAGATGATGAATCAAATGATGTTGATACCAAGGAAATGATTAAGCTTGATAGTTTTAAAGGATTATATGTAAATTTTATTATTGGAACTACGATCGGATTAATGTTAATCGGACTAACAAACAATGTTGGTATACAATTAATTGGGTTATCGCAAAAGAAGGTTGCGCTGATGATTTCCTTGTTTGCAATTTTTAATGGAATTGGAAGACCTGTATTTGGATGGATAACTGACAAGCTATCATCAAAAAAAGCAATGATAATTTCATATAGTCTTATTATTACAGCCGCATTGCTTATGTCTTTTGCAGATAGTGGCAGTATTGTTTTGTTTGGCATAGCGTTTTCGATATTCTGGTTTAATGTGGGAGGGTGGCTTGCAATAGTTCCAACTGCTACAGGAATGTTGTATGGAGCAAAGCACTATAGCCAAAACTATGGAGTTGTATTTACGGCCTATGGTATAGGAGCTATTTTAGGTGTATTAGGCTCTGGATTAATTTTAGATATCTTTAAGAATTATTATTTTATTTTTTGTTTGGTAATAGGGCTTTGCTTTGCGGGTTGTCTAGTGACGTTTAAGTTAATTAAAGACTAAAGGAATTTATGTCAATATTTTCAAGTGTTTAAAGAAAGGAGTACTAGTCATAATGCATGATATTATATCAAAAAAAGTTGGAATAATAGGTGGGGGGCAATTGGGTAAAATGTTAGTAAATGAAGCAGCTAAAATGGGTATTTATACAATTGTACTTGACCCTGATAAAGATAGTGCTGCGGCTTGTCTTGCAAATAAAAAAATGGTTGCAAGTTTTGATGATCGTGCAGCCTTGTTTGAATTAGCAAAAGAGTCAGATGTTTTAACCTGTGAATTTGAACATATATCAATAGAAGCCTTGAAGTATTTAGAGAGCAAAGGGTTTATAGTTTATCCTCCAGCGGAAAGATTGGAAATAGTTCAAAATAAATTTAATCAGAAGATAGATCTTAAAAAACATGGGATACCTGTAGGTGACTTCTTAAAAGTTCATGGCATTGAAGGGATAAAGGATGCAATTAAAATATTTAATTATCCTATTATGCTTAAGACTTCTATAGGAGCCTATGATGGAAAAGGAAATAGCATAATTCGATGTGAAGAAGATATTGAAAAAGCTTTTATGGAACTTGGAGGTAACGCTGATTCTATTTATGTTGAAAAGTTCATCCCATTTGTTAAGGAGATATCTGTACTCTGCTGCGGAGCGATAAGTGGTGAAGTTATGGTATATCCTATTGTAGAAAATATTCATAAAGATAGTATTCTTTATGAAACTTCAGTTCCAGCAATGATAAGTGATGCTCAGAGAAATAATGCAATAGAAATTGCGAGGAAGGTTTACGGAATATTTGGAAGCGTTGGTATGCTGTGTGTTGAGATGTTCTTGACAAGAAGTGGTGACCTGCTTGTGAATGAAGTTGCTCCAAGGCCGCATAACTCAGGTCATTATACAATAGAGGGATGTATTACATCACAGTTTGAAAATCATATACGGGCAGTAATTGGACTACCTTTAGGCAAAACTGATTTAATAATGCCAACAGTTATGAGAAATATCTTAGGTGAAGATGGTTTTAAAGGGACTCCTGTTACTATGGGGGCATATGAAGTCCTAGCTATTGGGGGAGTGAGGCTTCATATCTATGGCAAAAAGGAAACGAAACCTAAAAGAAAAATGGGTCATATAACAATTACAGAATCAACATTAGACAAAGCACGTGAAAAAGCTGATAAAGCGCACAAAATAATTAAAATAATTTCAAAATGATATGAAAGGAATGAGAGAAGGATGAGACCTATTGTTGGAATAATTATGGGAAGCGATTCAGATTTTCAAGTAATGGAAGACGCTTCAAATATGTTAAATTATTTTCAGATACCACATGAAGTAACGATTGTATCCGCACACAGAACTCCTGACAGATTATTTAACTATGCAAAGAAAGCAAAAGATAAGGGTATAAGAGTAATAATTGCAGGGGCAGGTGGCTCTGCCCATCTGCCAGGAATGACAGCAGCCCTGACTTCACTTCCTGTTATAGGAGTTCCGGTTAAGAGCAATGCACTTAGTGGCATTGATTCACTATATTCAATCGTACAAATGCCAAGTGGAGTTCCAGTTGCTACCGTGGCAATAAATGGAGCAAGAAATGCAGGAATTTTAGCAGCACAGATTTTAGCTGTTTTCGATGAAAAATTATACTGTTCCCTTGAAGAATATAAAAAGGAATTAGAGGATTTGGTGATAAAGAAAGCTGAGGATCTTGAAAAAGATGGGTGCGGCAAATAATCGAATCTGAAGCATTGACAATTTAATATGTCTTTTATGTTCCCTCAGACTGATGGTTTGAGGGAACTTTGCTTTAAGAGCTAATAAATACGTAGAACTAAAGATACTTGTGATAAGGGTAAGATTTGGCGTAATTGTTATTTAAGATAGAAAAAGGTGTCTAAGCTGGAGTGGCAAGTAAAATGGTATGAGAACAGCATGTGGTTTTCTAATATTATGTGGGGGAAACCCACCCGCGATATAAGGTTAATTACATCACAAAAAGACACTTATCTAATGACAAATGCCTTTATATTGACATAACAAAATAAAAGTGATAAACTTAGTTCATGTCACTTTTATCGGCAGTATAATATAATCCTCTAACTATATTATATACCCTGGTGAAAGCAATGTCAATAGGATTTTGAAAAAATCTCACTTAATTATTTGTTAAAAGGGAGGGGTATATTATGAACAAAAATGACCTTGAATGGAAGCTTGAAAATGAATGGTTGGAGGAAGTGCTTAAAGAGGCTCAGAAACAGCTTAATGAAAAATATGATTTAAAAGAAAGATTAAAAAAGGATTCTATTGAAACACAAAGAGAACTGTGGCAGGATATAGGTTCTATTTCTGTAAACAATGGCTTAGAACAGGTTGTAGACTTTATGCAATTTATCAATACAATGAAAATACAAAAAAGAAGCTATGAGTTTACTAGAAAGCTTGAAGAAAAATATGAGAGAATGCTTTTATCACCTTATTTTGGAAGAATTGATTTCATTGAAAAGGGTGAGGAGAA
The DNA here is from genome assembly GCF_000765165.1 of Clostridium sp. HMP27. Taxonomy (NCBI): domain Bacteria; kingdom Bacillati; phylum Bacillota; class Clostridia; order Eubacteriales; family Clostridiaceae; genus Clostridium; species Clostridium sp. HMP27. Next base: position 3,403 of record NZ_JMFY01000013.1, read on the forward strand.
AGCTGAAAGATATTACATTGGAATCTCAAATCTTATTAATGATAGTTATGAGTTTCTAATATATGACTGGCGGGCACCAATCTCTAGTATGTTTTATGATTACGAAATTGGAGAAGCAAGTTATAAATGCCCTGAAGGAATTGTTGATGGAAGGTTAATGCTAAAAAGACAGTACAAAATTAGCAATGGTAAACTTGACTATATGTTTGATAGTAATCTTAAGATAGACGATGAAGTGCTGCAGGATATGTTGAGTAAAAATACTGATAGTAAAATGAAAGCAATAGTAACAACTATTCAAATGGAGCAGAATAAAGTAATTCGCAATGAGGAATACAAGAATTTAATTGTCCAAGGTCCTGCTGGAAGTGGGAAAACTTCTGTTGCGCTTCATAGGATTGCCTATCTTTTATATAAGCATCGGGAAAAAATAACTCCTCAAAATATAGTTATATTTTCCCCAAATGATATTTTTAATGAGTATATTTCTAATGTATTGCCGCAGCTTGGAGAAGACAATATGTGTCAGACCACATTTAAGGAATATATGCATAAGGCCTTAGGTAATGAGTTTATAAAGGAAAACTACTGTGAGATGATGGAATATATTCTGGCATCTAAGGAACAAGATTCCTACCAAAAGAGAATAAATAATATAAAATTTAAGTCTTCCATGGAGTTTGTGGATATATTAAAACAGTATGTATCTTATCTAGAAAACATGGATAGAAATTTTACAGATATCATTTTTAGGGGGCATTTAATAATCTCATCTAAGGATATAGAAGAACTGTTTTTTAAAGATTATGTACAACTGCCACTTAAAAGGAGGCTTCAAAAGATAAGAGAAAGAATTTTGTTTCTTGTAGAGCCTTATGAAAAACAACAAATAAGAGAAGTAACTGACGAACTTGCGGACTCAGGTTCTTATATAGATAAAGTAGAGGCTATGGAGCGAAGTCAAGCTATTGTGAAGGATGAAATAAAGAGTGTACACTATCAAATTAATAAAATGACGGAGTTTGATTTAGTGGAAATTTATAAAAATCTCTTTAACAATCTAGAGCTTTTCTTAACAAAATCAAATACAAAATATAATGATAAAAACATTGATGAAACCAAAAGCTATACCCTTGAAAGTCTAAAAACTAGAATGCTTAATTATGAGGATCAGCCACCCCTTTTATATCTAAAAGGTGCACTGGGGGATCTTCCTAAAACCTCAGAAATTAAATATGTTGTTATTGATGAAGCGCAGGACTATACACCGCTGCAGTATGAGATTTTTTATCAGCTTTTTAAGTCTGCGAGTATGACCATACTGGGTGATTTACAGCAATCCATTAATCCATTTATGAACGTAGGAGACTATAATAATATATCTAGTATATTTCCCAAAGATAGTACTTGTATAATAAATTTAACTAAAAGCTATAGATCTACAATGGAAATTACTAAGTTTTCAAGAAGGCTGCTTAATAAGAAACTTACAGATGAATGTGTAGAAAGAAGTGGAGAGGAACCTTTAGTTCTCGGCTTTGAAAATGAAGAGGATATAAAATATAGAGTTCTTAATGATATTAAAACATATAAAGAAAAAGGGTGCAAATCAATTGGTATCATAACAAGGACTGTAGGAGAAGCGCAGGAGGTATACAGTTTCCTAAAAGACAAGGTTCATGTTAAAGCCATAATGAAGGAAGATGATGAATATGCAAGTGATGCATTGGTAATTCCGGCTTACCTTGCTAAAGGGTTAGAATTTGATGTGGTGCTTATTTATAACGCAGGGGATGAAAAGTATGGTTGTGAGGAAGAAAGGTTGCTGCTCTATACTGCTTGCACCAGAGCGCTTCATGCTTTATGCGTATACTATTCAGGTAAGGTTACTCCATTGCTGACAGGAAGTTATTAAATTTATTACTACAAAATAAAGAACTAAATTGGCAATACTAATAAAAAAGCGCAAGAAGAAGCAGAAAAAGTCTCAAAGCGGAATAACGAACAGCTTGCGAAAACAATTGAGAATATGAATAGGAATGAATTGATAAGGGAGGATAATGTATGAATTCATATGTACTTAGCTTTCAGGAAATTGATAAAAGAAAGCTTTCTATGGTCGGGGGTAAAGGTGCCAATCTAGGAGAACTATCCAAGGCCGAGGGGATCCTAGTACCGGAAGGTTTTTGTGTTACCACAGAAGCATATAAAAAGATAACCGGAAATAATCAGGAACTTAGCGGTTTATTAGATGAATTATCCCATCTTAGAGTAGAAGATAGGGAAAAAGTTTATGAAGTTAGCAAAAGAATTCGCACGGTCATCGAAGGTATATCTATTTCTAAGGATATAGCAGAAGAGATCATGGATTATCTAACAAAGTTTGGTGAAAAAGATGCCTATGCAGTACGCTCCAGTGCAACTGCAGAGGATCTACCGACAGCCTCCTTTGCAGGCCAGCAGGAGACCTATTTGAACATTATCGGAAAGGAGGCAATACTAAAGCATATCAGCAAGTGCTGGGCATCGTTATTTACCGAGAGGGCAGTAATTTACCGACTTCAAAACGGCTTCGACCATCGTAAAGTTCATCTGTCTGTGGTTGTTCAAAAGATGGTGTTCCCGCAGGTGGCAGGGATTTTGTTTACTGCTGATCCCGTAACTTCTAATAGGAAAGTATTATCCATTGATGCCAGTTTCGGACTTGGCGAGGCCTTGGTATCTGGATTGGTTAATGCTGATACCTATAAAGTGAGTGACAGCAAAGTTATCGATAAGAAGATATCCACCAAGAAGCTGGCTATTTATGCTTTAAAAGATGGCGGTACCAAAGAACAGGAGATTGAGCTAGAGAAGCAGAATAGTCAAGCGCTCACCGATGAGCAGATTTTACAGCTTGAGTATATGGGCAGAAAGGTCGAAGAGCATTTCGGGTGTCCTCAAGACATCGAATGGTGTTTGGTAGATGATACATTTTATGTTGTCCAGAGCCGACCAATCACTACTTTATATCCCATCCCTGAAGCAAATGATAAAGAAAATCATGTTTACTTATCTGTGGGTCATCAACAAATGATGACTGATCCTTTGAAACCATTGGGAATGTCTTTGTTCCAGTTAACATCTTTTGGGCACAGGTTCAAAGCTGGTGGAAGGTTGTTTGTTGATGCTACACCTATCCTAGCTTCACCTGACAGCAGAAAAGTGTTATTGGATAGTATGGGACAACACGACCCACTCATGAAGGATGCGCTCATGACCGTAATAGAGCGAGATTTCATAAAACTTTTACCAAATGATAAAGAGGAACAGAGTAACCGTAGAAGCAATAAAAGTGTGTCCTCTGCGGATTCAAAACCACAAGTGGAAAATGACCCTACAATTGTTTCTGATTTGATTAAGAGTACTCAAAGATCCATAGAAGAGTTGAAACAAAACATCCAAAGGAAATCAGGATCAGATTTATTTGATTTTATTCTAGAAGATATAGAGGAGTTAAAAAAGATTTTATTTGATCCAAAAGGTACAGCTGTATTTATGACTGCTATAAATGCTTCATCATGGATCAATGAAAAAATGAACGAATGGTTAGGTGAAAAAAACGCAGCGGATACCCTTTCTCAATCTGTACCAAACAATATTACTTCGGAGATGGGTCTGGCACTACTTAATGTGGCAGATGTGATTCGTCCTTATCCAGAAGTAATTAATTATCTGAAGCATGTAAGAGATGATAATTTTGTGGATAAATTACCCAAATTCCATGGTGGAAAGGAAATCCAAGACGCAATATTGTCTTATCTTGACAAGTACGGAATGCGATGTGCAGGAGAAATCGATATTACTAGACCTCGTTGGAGCGAAAAACCAACTACTCTTATCCTCGTGATTTTAAATAACATCAAAAACTTTGATCCTAATGCCGGTAATCGGAAATTTGAGCAAGGGCGACAGGAAGCTTTGGCAAAAGAATAAGAGTTATTAGAGCGATTGAATAAGTTACCGGATGGTGAACAAAAGGTCAAAGAAACAAAAGAAAAAATTGACCTAATCCGAAATTTCATCGGGTATCGTGAATATCCAAAATACGGTATGGTTAGCCGCTACTTTGTTTATAAGCAGGCTTTACTAAAAGAAGCAGAGCAACTGGTGGAAAAGAGCGTTATTCATGAAAAAGAAGATATATATTACCTCACTTTTCAAGAACTTCACGATGTGGTACGCACAAATAAACTGGATTATCAGATTATAAGCATTCGAAAAGATGAGTACAAATTATATGAAAAACTAACACCCCCACGTGTTATCACCTCTGATGGTGAAGCGCTCTCCGGTAAGTACAAACGAGAAAATCTCCCAGATGGCGCTATTGCAGGGCTGTCTGTTTCTTCTGGAGTTATAGAGGGGCGAGCGCGTGTCATCTTAAACATGGAAGATGCTGATCTAGAAGATGGAGATATATTAGTCACATCCTTTACTGACCCTAGCTGGACACCATTGTTTGTATCCATAAAGGGCCTAGTCACCGAAGTTGGTGGACTGATGACCCATGGAGCAGTTATTGCACGTGAATATGGTTTGCCGGCAGTTGTGGGAGTAGAAAATGCTACTAAACTGATAAAAGATGGACAGCGAATTCGCGTGCATGGAACAGAAGGGTTTGTAGAAATCCTATAATGGGGAAGGTGTTGTTTCACTCCTTGAGAGTTAAATAAAATATGAAAGCTCCGAAGGCGGCCCGATAAGGGTCGCTTTTTCAGATGGAAAAAGTAATTACATGAGACAAATTCATAATGTTATCGGTAGTGATCTTGGACAAGTTGAAACAGCTATATTAACATTAATTTTTAATATAGCATAAAGTTATGCAAGCAATTTATGTGCAATAAGTTGTATAATATAGTTAGTACTTACCAGTATTAAAGTGCGAATATTAGAATTAAGAATAATGAATAAAGGAATAAATCTCTTGTGAGATTTTATAATTTAAGGTGCTGTGCATCTGATAATTTAAGTGTTATTAAGGAGAATAAATACATAACTGCAGATAGTAATAAAGAACCAAAAAAGAAAATATACAGGATAGTGGCAAGGTTTTGCATAGCTATTGTGATTTTAGCTGCTTGTTATTTAGGTTATTACAAATACCAGCAAAGTAAGATTAAGTTTCAATCACCAGAAGGCTTCTCCGTTGAAGTTAGTACAAAAGATCTTACTGTAGTGGGAACAAAGTGGCTTGAAGCATACACTGAACAATACCGAGGGAAATACGTGCCTAGGAATCAAAAGATAACTAAGTATTCTATTGATGGTATTGAAATTAAAGAAGCTAATGTAATTCAAGTTGATTTTTCCATTGTTATAAAGAAATTAGATAAAAGAAGTTCCTATAATTGGAATGGGGTTGTGGAGGAAAACAAAATTAAAAGTCAATGGGTTTTATGGTTTAAAGAAGAAACAAATCCGGAAGGGACTTTTAATTATACCGTAACCAAATTACAAAGACCTGCTGGATATGATTTGGAGAAATATCAAACCAGTGGTAAGAAAGAAAGAGATGAGTATAAACATGAATATGAAGCTGAAATTCCTTATGAAAATCAGCAGTATACCTATAAGATAGAAAATAAAATCCTCTATGTAAGCTATGACAAGGGAAATGAATGGAAGGAAGTCCCTGTTTCACTGGAGGCCTTAGTAGAAGTTGGAGACGGAAGGCCTTATTATAATAAATTGCAGGAAAAAAGCTATGTAATAACACCAGAAAAAACTGCATTTGTCTATGGAGGGACTAGGGAAAATCCTCTTATGATGGTTCGTTCAGAGGATAGGGGAATCACTTGGAAAACATCTGAAATAAGTAAAAACTTAGATAGTACAAGAGTGAAGTTTTGTAGTTTTCCAACAGCTACAGTAGGTTATGTCATTGCAACAGGTGGGAGGACTATGTCTCAAGAAGGACAGATAATATATAAAACAACAAATGGTGGTGACACATGGAAAGAAGTGGGGGCTGGACCTAGCACCTGGCTTTTACAGTCAGCTGGTTTTATAGATGAAAATCTGGGCTTTATGACTTATCCAAAGGTAGAAGGAGCGGTAACCAATTTTTATAGAACACAAGATGGAGGGAAAACCTTTGAGTCGGTAATACTACCTGTTCATAAGGAAGAATGGATGGGCACCACCTTTGAGCCTTTTATACAACCACAAACTCCTTATGTTGAAAATGGCCAGTTGTTTCTTTTGGTAGGACAGGGAGAACAAGGTGATTTCAAGGGAGGTACTATTATGGCAAAATACAAATCAGATGACAGGGGAAAAACCTGGAGGTTTGTGGAATTGGTGGAGCCACCTTCTAAAGAAATAGGATAATATTCATTCTATTATCTTAAAATCATTGATAACTGGTGGGTTACATGATAATCTACGTAATAACA